>JANQTR010000001.1 GCA_030731635.1 Erythrobacter sp.
ACGATCCTCGGCATGTTCGAACGGGCGGGCAAGGCGATCGGGATTATTTGAGCGCAGCCCCTGAATAGGGATTGCCTTCTGCTATTGGTGCGGTAATTTCTTCCCCTGTTTTCAAGGGGTCGCAACCAATGCACATTACCAAACCGGCCAACCTGCTCGCGCTTTGCCTGTCGGCATCCGCTCTGGTTCTGACAGGATGCGGCGGTGGTGGTGGAAGCGGAGGTTCGCCGCCGCCGCCCACGAATTCGGCCCCGCAATTCACCTCGCCCGCCACCGCAACAATAGCGGAAAACACAGCGGGCGCGGTGCTTACCCTCGCCGCCAGTGATGCCAACGGCGATCCGGTCACTTTCGCGATCAGCGGTGGGCCGGAAGCGGGTTTCTTCAGAGTGTCGGGCAATCAGCTACAATTGGCTGAGGCGCTCACACTCAACTACGATGCTTTTAACGATAGCGACCGCGACAACATCTATCGCCTGATTGTAACCGCATCGGATGGGCGCGGCGCCAGCACGTCTCAGAACATCGCTGTCACCGTCACGAACGACCGCGAAGGGATTGCCGTGACCCGCATCCTCACCGGTCTTGGTGACGTAGTCGGGATGGCTGCCACCGGGGTGACGAGCCGCGAATTGATCGTCGGTATGCGGGACGGCACCTATGTGCGGTTTGAAGGCAATCGATCGGCGAATGATACGGCTCCTGCTCCGATCGACTTTTTCGGAGCACCCATTCCCGGTCTGGCGATGCTCGACATTTCCTGGGGACCAGCCAATGCGGGGGCCTTCCCCGGGTTGGTCGGCATGTTCGCATCCAGCACCGAAGTCTCCCTGCAACGATCGCCAAGCGGCATTAATGCCGAGGCAACATTGGCATTCGGCGATGGCCGATCTGCGGTTGGCGCGATCTTCTTCACACCCGGGGGCGAGGGCTTAGCCGCACTGGGAGATGCCGGTGGAACCTTGGCGCAGCTTGACAGCCCGCCGCGTGAAAACGGATTTGGCAAGCTGTTCCGGATGGAGCCCGGCAGCGGCGCATCACTGCGAAGCTTTGATGCCAATCCCATAGGACGCGGTCTTCAGGCACCGGGTGGGTTTGCCATGATTCGCAACGCTACATTCGGCGATCTGGTCGCCCTTGCTGATCAGGGTGCGCAATCCGAACACGAATTCAGCCTGTTTCCAGAAAATCAGCGCCAGATGAATTTTGGCTGGCCGTTTTTCGAAGGGTCGATCCTCAGACAAACCGGCGCGCCAAGCCAGCTGGATGTACCATCGCTGACCTATCCGTTCGGCGTTGGCCGGTTCGAGGGCAGCGGGATCGTTATGGGCGCAGCCTACACCGGAACAATTCCGGGCCTGACTGACCAGTTCATTTTTGGCGATGCCAGCGGTGCAATATGGTCAATCATAACCGCCGCCCTCCAACCCGGCCTTCCGCGCAACGCAAGCAATATGGAATTGCGCAGCGATGATTTCATGCCGGACGCGGGGCGCATTGACGGCGTCGTCGAGATTTTGACCGACACAACGGGCGTTCTCTACCTTCTGGATCGGGACGGCGAAGTGTTCCGGATTGATCGGAGTTGAACCTAAAGCAGCACCTTTCTGATCGCTGGGGCATAAATAACCAATCTGGTTATTTTCCTTGACATCGTGACGCTCTCTGGTTAGAGATGGGCATAGTCGAGAAATAGCGATTCGCCAGCAGGGCGGCCTTCCCACCGGAAGCGC
>JANQTR010000002.1:0-424 GCA_030731635.1 Erythrobacter sp.
ATCAGGCGCTCGCCGTGGGTCGGCACCAGCTTGCGGTGATCGAGCACCGGCAGGCCGGGACGGAAGGTCAGCTGGTTGTTCACGAGGCTGCGACGCACCCGCTCATGCGTTCCGATGGAGATCAACGCGTCGGTCGTATCCGCCAACTCCTGCAACGGCAGCAGCCGCTCGTCATTCGGGACAACGGCTTGTTCGAGCATGATCGCATGGAGCGCCTTGGTGCCGGGATGGTCCCACAGCGCCGCGCCGGGCGCCTCATCGAGCCAAAGCGGATAGCCGCCCAGAAACGTCTCGCCGAAAGCCACAACTTTCGCGCCGCCATCAATGGCTTCGCGGGCGAGGCGAACGGCCTTGTCGATCCCCGCACCAAAATCGAGCGGGACAGGCGCGGCTTGCACTACGGCGACAGATAACTTGTTCATCC
>JANQTR010000002.1:434-4448 GCA_030731635.1 Erythrobacter sp.
AATTCAGCCCCCGCAACCGCCGCAGCCGCCATCACCGCTGCCCCCATCGCTGCCGCCGTCGCTGCTGCCGCTATCGCTCCTGCCTTGATGCCGCATTGAGTGAACAGGCTCCCACGGCGTGCCAACCAGCACCCCTGTGCCAAACAATGCCACTGCCATCGCGGCCTCGTCCGCCATTGGAGCGCGTCGGAGCCTGGAAGACTGGACGCGCATATGGTTCACAATCGCAATGCCTTCGACCGTACGGGCATCAAACTTGATGAAACGGACCACCGCCAGCACCACTGTCAGACACAGCAGGATTACCAGATAGCCGGTCGCCTCGCCCAGCGCGCTGCCTGCTCGCTGGCGGTAGAGGCCAAGCAAAACCAGCGCGGCAAACGGCATGATCGAAAGCCAGCGCAGCCGGCTCAGTTCCTCAACCTTGACCATCAGACCTTCGCGCCGCAACCGCGCCAAGGTTCGGCTGGCATGGATCGCCAGCATGCGATTAGCCTGCCTGCGGCTAAAGGGTTCGCGCAAGGCCAGCAAAGCGCGGCCCGCTGGGCTGGCAGGCACACCGGCATCGCAGACAAACAACTTGCCGCCGCCATAGTCATTGAGTCCCCCGCGGGCGAAAAGGTCAGCAATGATCGAATCGGCATAGCGCGCACGGCCATTGACCAGCAGCGCGACATCTTCGGCATCGGCCGATTCGCTTCTGCGACCTGCGCTGCGCAATTTTGCTGGGATCCACCATGCCGCTGCGACACTAAAGCCCAACAGCATGATGTAAAACAGCAGGAAATCGCTGCCCGTCCAGGACGAGAACAGCTGCATTATATTATCCTTCCCGCGAGCCATCCCACTATGAAAGCGGTGAGACCCAGCGCCAGCGCGACCCGGCGTGGGAGAAAGGTAACATCAGAGAGGTTAACACGCACCCCTCGAGGGTCGCGCTGAAAACGCTGCGCCGCGTTCGGCCAGATATCGGGCGGCGGAGCGACCCCGAAGGCGGCCTGATAGGCAGCGAGCGTAGCAGCATATTGATGGTAAAATCGGTTGCGGTCGGCAGCACTGCCGGTGGTGGGGCCGTGGTGAAGTTCGGCGCGCAACACGTTCGGGCAGAAATCCTGCCAATAGTCGCGAGTGTAGGTAAGGTGGAGGTGCCACGCCTGATCGACTGCGTCGGACGGTGTGACGTCATGCCCCAACGTGATGGCGAGGTAGCAGAACCGCTTGTACTCGCCGATCACCTGTTCGGCGTAAGCCAGAGTCCAGCGGTTTTCACGGGCAAGCCTGGCGGTAAAACTGAGCGCAACGTCGCCTGGCCCGATGGTGTGATCCGCGATGCGGTGCCACAGCGGGCTATTCAATGCCGCAGGCAGAGCCGTTGCTGAAACAGGCGCGCGCGTGTTCACCGCTCTAGTCTTCGGCGAATGCGGCCCCAATCACAAGCCTGTGTTCATCCCATTCCAGCACCGCGCTGGGGATCATTGGCACCATGAAAGTCTTGGGCCCCTTTTCAGGCGCTGGTTCACGGGTGATTTCGATAATGTCGGTCGCACCGAAGTTTTCGATTGCGAGCACCCGGCCCACTGCATCGCCCGCATCAGTCACCACCGGCAGGCCAAGCAGATCGACATGATAGAATTCCCCTTCGGCAAGCGGCGGGAGCGCCTCTCGCGGAACGGTGAGTGCGGTGCTGCGCAGGCGCTCTGCATCGGCGCGCGAAGTGCTCTGGGCGAAGCGCGCAACGGCGCCGCCCTTCCCGTCCTCGCGGATCTTGAGAAGGGTCAGCGCACCATCGTTGAAACTTTTGTGATGGGACAGCGCAGCAACGCTCTGCCCGAACAGCTTCAAGCGCACCTCACCCGCCACCCCGTGCGCGCCAGCGATGGCGGCAAGGGTGATGGGTTTGGTGGTCATGGTCGCATTCAGCCTTCGGTCTGCTCTTCGGCAGCCGGGGCTTCATCAGCGGCGGGCGCTTCATCAGCGGCAGGCGCTTCAGCTGCGGCAGCTTCTTCAGCGACCGGTTCTTCGGCCGCAGGCTCTTCGACAGCCGGAGCAGCAGCAGCGGCCTTGGCTTCTTCTTCGGCAGCCTTTGCAGCTTCTTCAGCTTCAGCAATCTTGGCCGCACGCTCTTCGGCGCGGTCCTTGGCTTTTTCACCCGGGACGCCCTTCTTGGGGTTGTTGCGGGCAGTGCGTTCCAGAATGCCAGCGGCATCGAGGAAACGGGCAACGCGGTCGGTCGGCTGCGCGCCAACGCCGAGCCAGTAACGTGCGCGATCTTCGATCAGCGTGACGCGGTCGGCACTGTCCTTGGCGAGCAGCGGGTTATAGGTGCCGATCTGTTCAAGATACTTGCCATCGCGCGGGCTGCGGGTGTCGGCAGCGACGATGCGATAGTAAGGACGCTTCTTGGCACCGCCGCGCGAAAGCCGGATGGAAATGGACATGGAATGCTACCTTTCGAGTGAAATGAATTGAAATTGTTGAACTGAAATCACTTCTTGCCGCGCGGGGGCCCGCCCAGACCGGGCAGACCTCCCCCGCCAAAACCACCGCCGCCAAGACCCGGCAATCCGCCCATCGGGCCACCAGCGCCGCCCATCGGGCCGCCGGGGCCACCAAGACCGCCCATACCGCCGCCGCCGCCGCCGCCGAACATCGATGCCAGCCCCTTGAGGCCGCCCATCTTCTTGATCTGCTTCATCGCGCGGGCCATTTCCTGATGCATCTTGAGCACCTTGTTGACCGTTTGCACGTCGGTTCCGCTGCCCGCCGCCACACGCTTTTTGCGTTTGGCATTCAGCAAGTCGGGGTTGGCGCGTTCTTTGGGGGTCATCGATCCGATGATCGCTTCCATATGGACGAGCACCTTGTCGTCCATGCCGGAACTGGCCATCGCCGCCTTGGCTTTTTTCATGCCCGGCATCATGCCCGCCAGCATCCCCAGCCCGCCCATCTGCCGCATCTGGCGCAGCTGCATGGCAAGGTCGCTGAGGTCGAATTTGCCCTTTTCAAGATTGCGGGCGAGCTTTTCGGCGTCTTCTTCCTTGATCGTCGCGGCTGCGCGTTCGACCAGGCTGACAACGTCACCCATGCCAAGAATACGATCAGCGACCGAGCCGGGACGGAACACTTCGATCGCGTCGAGTTTTTCGCCGGTCCCGGCAAACTTGATCGGCTTGCCAGTAACAGCGCGCATCGACAGCGCCGCGCCGCCGCGGGCATCGCCGTCCATCCGGGTCAGCACCACACCGGTCAACGGCACTTCGTCAGAGAAATTCTGTGCGACGTTGACGGCGTCCTGCCCGGTGAGCGAATCCACCACCAGCAGCACTTCATTGGGTGCCGAAACGCTGGCAACCGCCTTCATTTCGGCCATCAGCGCATCATCAACGTGCAGACGGCCCGCAGTGTCGAGCAGCAGCACATCGAAATTCTGCAAGCGCGCCGCTTCCATCGCGCGGCGGGCGATATCGACTGGCTGCTGGCCCGCGACGATCGGCAAAGTCGCGACGTCAACCTGACCGCCCAAGACAGCCAGCTGTTCCTGCGCCGCCGGACGATTGACGTCGAGCGAGGCCATCAGCGCCTTTTTGCCGTGACGTTCGCGGATCAGCTTGGCGAGCTTGGCAGTGGTGGTGGTCTTGCCCGAGCCTTGCAGGCCGACCATCATGATCACCACCGGCGGCTTGGCGTCGAGGTTCAAGCCCTCAGTCTCGGCCCCGCCCAAGGTTGCGATCAGTTCGTCATGGACGATCTTGATGACCTGCTGACCCGGCGTGACCGAGCGCAGCACATCCTGCCCCACGGCCTTTTCGGTGACGGCATCGATAAAACGGCGCGCAACCGGCAGGGCGACATCGGCTTCGAGCAACGCAATCCGCACTTCGCGCATGGCATCGCGCACGTCCTGCTCACGCAGCGCGCCGCGGCCTTTGAGCTTGTCAAAGACCCCGCCAAGACGGTCGGACAGCGTGTCAAACATCGCCAGCAACTCCTCGCGAATGCCGTGGCATCCGCATC
>JANQTR010000002.1:4458-7069 GCA_030731635.1 Erythrobacter sp.
AAATCGCGCGCCACAGGCAAGGCCACATCAGCCTCAAGCAGCGCCACGCGCACCTCGCGCATTGCATCACGCACATCCTGCTCAGACAGCGCCCCACGCCCGCGCAAGCGGTCAAAGACACCATTCAAACGATCAGACAGCGTATCAAACATGCGCGTCGTTACTCCAAAACCGCCCCGGACAATCCCAAAACGCCAAAAACGCCGGCGAACGAAACCTCGTTAGCCAGCGTGCGATCCGTAGTGAATCGGCTCTCTCAAATCTTGTCCATTCTGCCGGATTTTGGTTCAGATCGAAGGCGAAAATAGTGGAATATAAGAACCGGCGCGCAGCGGACTTAATGTCCGTGAGCACCGGAAGCGCAATATTCCGCCATTTGCAGCCCGATCTGGGCCAAAAGACGGTAGAATGGTGGAGCCTAGCGGGATCGAACCGCTGACCTCAACACTGCCAGTGTTGCGCTCTCCCAGCTGAGCTAAGGCCCCGAGCCAGTCATCATGCAGATAAAGCGTTGTGCCCTACCTGCGGGAGGCGGCCATTATAAGGGCCGCCTCACCTTTGCAAGAGGTAAATCAGGTTTCGTCGTCGTCGTCGCCCTTACCGGTGGCAACACCGAGATCATCGTCGCCGCCAAGGTCGACATCATTATCGGGCGAATCGTCGTCTTCGTCGATATCTTCGATATCTTCCAGATCATCATCGCCGCCGAGATCGGAGTCGGCATCAGCATCGACCTTTTTCTTTTCCGCCTCCTCGAACGGAATCGGCTGCTTGGACTTCAGCACGGGCTCGGGCGACCAGTTTTCACCGCATTCGATGCAGGTAACCGGTGCATCATTGCCGAGGTCGTAAAAACGTTCCCCGCACTTGGGGCAGGTACGCTTGGTACCCCATTCAGGCTTCGCCATTATCATTCCTCAATAACACGCCAGCCCTTGGACGAGGGCGGGCAAAACGGCTGAAAAATCGTGGGTGGATTGATCAATCAAGTGGGTTCCGGCAAGCCCTTTATCAAGAGCAGGGCGGGAGAGCGCCGCGCGCCTTGCCAGAAGCACAGGGCGCTGTCAAAGACCGCCGCCATATGACCAGCCATACTTTTGCCCACCAAGGCCCGCTGACAGGCACGATTAACGTCCCCGGCGACAAGTCGATCAGTCACCGTGCGCTGATGTTTGCAGGCCTTGCCGTGGGGCAAAGTCAGATCACCGGCCTGCTGGAAGGCGAGGACGTGCTGGCGACGGCGGCGGCGATGCGGCAATTCGGCGCCGAGGTGACGCGCGGCGCCGACGGCATATGGACCGTGCACGGCGCGGGCGTCGGCAGCCTGCTTGAACCGAAACAGGCGCTCGACATGGGCAATTCGGGCACCTCGACGCGGCTTCTGATGGGGCTTGTCGCAAGCCACGCCATCACCGCGACCTTTATCGGCGATGCCAGCCTGTCGGGCCGTCCGATGAAGCGTGTGATCGATCCGCTTTCGCTTATGGGCGCGAGCATCCACGCTTCGGCGGGCGGCACCCTCCCCCTGATGCTGCGCGGCGCAGCGCCCGCCGTGCCGATCACCTACCGCCTGCCAGTGGCGAGCGCACAAGTGAAGAGCGCGGTGCTGCTCGCGGGCCTCAACACCCCCGGCATCACCCGCGTGATCGAGCCAGTACCGACGCGCGACCATACCGAGCGGATGCTGGCCGGGTTCGGCGCGACGCTGGAGGTGGGTGAGGAGAATGGCGAGCGGATTATTGCAATCCACGGCGAAGCTGACCTGAAGCCGATGGACGTCACCGTGCCCGGCGATCCTTCCTCCGCCGCGTTCTTCATGGTCGCGGCCAGCATCGTGCCGGGCAGCGATCTTACCATCCGCAACGTCGGCCTCAACCCGACCCGCGCAGGGTTGCTACAGGTGCTGCTGGCGATGGGTGCGGATATCACCGAGCTTGAGGCGCGCGAAGTCGGCGGCGAACCGGTGGCTGACCTGCGTGTGCGCCACGCGCAGCTTTCCGGGATCGACATCGACCCTGCGATTGCGCCGAGCATGATTGACGAATTCCCGGTGCTGTTCGTTGCCGCCGCGATGGCGAGCGGCACAACCCGCACCACCGGCCTTGAAGAACTGCGGGTCAAGGAAAGCGACCGGCTCACCACCATGGCCGCCGCGCTGACGCTGGCGGGCGCAGGGGTCGAGGAGCATGAAGACGGCCTGACGATCCACGGCACCGGCGGTGAGCCGCTTGTCGGCACCCCGCAAGGCGCAAGTGTAGCAACCCGCCTCGACCACCGCATCGCGATGAGCATGGCGGTGGCGGGTTTGGTGAGCCGCAATGGGGTGAGCGTCGACGACACCGCCCCGATCAACACCAGCTTCCCGACGTTTATGGGCCTGCTGGACGAGGCGGCGGCGTGAACACCCCGCTCGATTGGCCGAGCGTCGTCGGGCTTTGCGGCACGGCCTGTATCATCGGGGCCTATGCCTATCTCACGCTGGCCAAGACGACCAATCCCTTCGTGCTCCACGGCACCAATCTGGCGGGCGCCGCGCTGCTGACGGTATCGCTGATCTACCACACCAATTGGGCGAGCCTTGTGCTGGAAGGCTTCTGGGCCTCGATTGCGA
>JANQTR010000002.1:7169-8491 GCA_030731635.1 Erythrobacter sp.
ACCGCCTCAGGCAAGGGCACCCTTGCCAAAGCGCTCGCCGCCCATTTCGGACTGCCGCATCTCGATACCGGGCTGCTGTATCGCGCGGTCGGGCGGCAGGTGGCGCTGAATGACGGCGATCCTGATAATGCGGCCGATGCGCTTGCCGCCTGCGCCTTTCCCGATAGCCTGCTGGATGATGACATTCTGCGCTCCGAGGTGGTCGGCGGTCTGGCGAGCCGGGTTTCGATCCATCCCGCCGTGCGTCAAGCTCTGTACGAACGTCAGCGTGCCTTTGCGTTGCAACCGGGCGGCGCAGTACTGGATGGGCGGGATATCGGAACCGTGATTGCGCCGGATGCCGAGGTGAAGCTGTTCGTCACCGCCAGCGTTACAGAACGCGCCCGCCGGCGCTGGCTGGAACTGCAAGGCCGGGGCATCGACGCCGCGCCCGCTGCGATTGAACGCGACATTGCTGCCCGCGACGCGCGCGACATCGGGCGCAAAGACGCACCCTTGGTCGCTGCGCCTGATGCGCTGGTGATCGACACCACCCATTTTGACCGCGAGCAGGCGATAGAAGCGGTGCTGGACGCAGTGCGGACACGCCTGGCCTAGTCCGGCCCCAATTTCCTTGCATTTTGCGCATGTCTGGCCTAGGCGCGCGCCGTTCTCGCAATCTCTTACGGTTGAAGAACCTCCGCGTTTTCGCATTCGGCGACGCGGAGCAGACGGCCTCTTGCCCTGCCAGCCTGCGCAATGGTGCGTCGGAAGCAGTTTAAGACCCCGGAAAAACCGGTGGCCGGTAGCATAATGAACACAGGACTTACCTGACTTATGGCAACCCAAATGCCCACGCGCGCCGATTTTGAGGCGATGCTCAATGAACAACTCGGCGGTGCCGGCGAAGATGGCTTTGAAGGCCGCGTCGTCAAGGGAACCGTCACTGCGATCGAAAACGGCTTTGCCGTTGTCGACGTCGGCCTCAAGAGCGAAGGCCGCATCTCTCTCAAGGAATTTTCGCGCGGCGATGACGACCACGGCCTGACCGTCGGCGGCGAAGTCGAAGTGTTTGTCGACCGGGTCGAGAACGCTGACGGCGAAGCCATGCTGTCGCGTGACCGCGCCCGCCGCGAAGCCGCGTGGGACAAGCTGGAAAGCGAATTTGGCGAAGGCAAGCGCGTCGAAGGCCGCATCTTCGGCCGCGTCAAGGGCGGCTTCACTGTCGACCTCGATGGCGCCGTGGCCTTCCTGCCCGGCTCGCAGGTCGACATCCGCCCGGTGCGTGATGTTACCCCGCTGATGGACATTCCGCAGCCCTTCCAGATCCTCAAGATGGATCG
>JANQTR010000003.1 GCA_030731635.1 Erythrobacter sp.
CCCCGCGCCGCCTGCAAGCCCTGCCCCGCCGATCATCAAACTGCGACGAGAGAGCGCAAATCCGCCCGCCTGATCCGGTCTAGAGGGGGTCAAAGCAGGGGCAAGCGTGGGCAAGACCGGGTCTAACCCGCCGCTAGAGCCGCCTGCCTTCGCCCTGACCGCCACCAGAATCCGCGCCGCTTCGGCCGCGTCGGGAGCGCCGTTCCAGCCGCTGACATCGAGCAATTGAAACTGCCGGAACCCCAACGGCGCCATCGTCCCGTCAATTGACAGCGGCACCAGACACCCGCGTTCGCGCCCACGCTGCGCTTCGTCACGCACCCAGTTCGATGCGACCGATGTGGCAGACCACAGCACCACCACGCAATCCGCGCCTTCCAACGCGGCTTCGGTCGTCTGGAGGAAATTCTCTCCCCCTTCCAACCGCCCATCCCACCAAACATCAAAGCCGCCCGATTCCAGCAGGTCGATCACGGGACGGGCGCTGGGCTGATCGGGGCGTGAATAGCTGAGGAAAATCAGCGGGCGCGCAGGCGCGTCAGTGTCCGGGCCGGGAGCCGGGCCTGCGCTGTCATCGCCGCTTTGCACTGTTTCGCCCCCTTTGCGCCATACCCCGCAAAATCCCACTTTATAGCCAAACCGCCCCCTGCGCCAAGCGGTGATGCGCAATCGCGCTTGACGAGCCTCACTGATGATATAAATATGATATCATAATTATATCGTTTTTGGAGATTCGTCATGTCCACTGCTCCCTCCCCCGCTCTTAATCGCAGTCTCGAACGCCCGGCGACAACGCAGAGCGGTTATGTGATGCTGCTGGTCAGCCTTGCGCTGGTGGTTCTGGCGGTGTGGCTGGTCGCTGTGAACCCTGATGGCCCCAGTGCTATTGCCGCGATGATCAGCGGCGTTGTCGGCCTGATGATCCTCACCGGGTTTTACATGATCAACCCCAACGAAGCTGCTGCAATCCAGCTGTTCGGTGCTTACAAGGGGACCGACCGCAACGAAGGCCTGCGCTGGGTGCTGCCGTGGCTGGCGCGCAAGAAGATCGCGGTACGCGCCAACAACGTCATTTCTGAAACGATCAAGGTCAATGATGCGCGCGGCAACCCGATTGAAATGGCCGCCCAGGTCGTATGGCGCGTAACCGACACCGCGCAGGCCCTGTTCGATGTCGATGATTACCGCGATTTCGTCACCGCGCAGATGGAAGCTGCGGTGCGGGCGATCGGGTCGCGCTATCCCTATGATGATATCGAACATCTTGAAATCACCCTGCGTGGCAATCACGAAGAAGTCGGCGTGGAACTGCGCGCGGCCCTGATTGAACGGCTGACAGTGGCCGGGATCACGGTGGATGAATGCGGCCTCACCCACTTGGCCTATGCCCCAGAAATTGCCGGCGCGATGCTGCGCCGCCAACAGGCCGAAGCGGTGATTTCTGCCCGCAAAAAACTGGTTGAAGGCGCGGTGACGATGGTTGAGATGGCGCTCACGCAATTGAGCGAAAAGAACGTCGTCGAACTCGATGACGAACGCCGCGCGGCGATGGTTTCCAACCTGATGGTGGTGCTGTGCAGCGAGCGTGATACCCAGCCGGTGGTCAACGCAGGGTCGCTTTACTGATCGGTCATGTCTGCCAGGAAAGCCCCTTTGAAAAAACCTTTCGCGCTGCGCCTTGATCCGGCGTTGTTTGACGCGGTGCAGCGTTCAGCGGACGCTGACCTGCGCAGCGTCAACGCCGAAATCGAGGTGCTGCTGCGCGAAGCGCTGGCCCGGCGCGGGGTAAAGGTGGCGGTGAGCAAGGGCGCGAAACGGGGGCGGCCTGCGGGTTCGGGGAACGGAGGAAATGATGATGCGTGATCAGGACAAGCCGTTCGTGCTGTATCGCCGTGGCCCGTGGAATTTCACCATAATGCCGCGCGGGACGATGGGATGGACCCAGTTCGGTGTATGGATGGCGCTGTTTGGGGTGCTGACCATAGGGTTTGCGGTCTATGCCGAAAGCCAAGAAGGCGGACCGGAATCCTGGCCTGAATTCTGGGTCGCGCTGGCGGCCTATCTGGCGGCGGTGCTGTTGTGGAGCCTTGCAAGCATACGCTGGATGAAGGCCCGTGCCGAGGTTATCGATGTCGAGGCGATGCTCAAACTGAAACGCGAGCAGGAGCGCAAAGGGCGGCGTTAAAGCACGCTGCGATCGATCAGTCAGCCATTGCGTGGACCTGCGACTGGCAAACGTCACAGTCTTGATGACATTCGACCAAACCCATGCAATGTCCTGCCAATGCGGGGAAATAGCGCACCTATTCTGGCAACCGTAGCGTTTATCGTGTTTGTCGATATGCTCGGTATCGGACTGATCCTGCCGGTCATGCCACGCCTGATTGGCGAAATCGCGGACACCGGCCTTGATCACGCTGCTGAAATCGGCGGGCTGCTGACATTCGCCTATGCCGGAATGCAATTCCTGTTTGCGCCGATCATCGGCGGGTTGAGTGATCGGTTCGGCCGCCGCCCGGTGTTGCTGACCACGCTGTTTCTGCTCGCCATCGACTATGCGATCATGGCGCTGGCGCCTACGCTGATCTGGCTTGTGATGGGCCGGATTGTATCGGGGATCATGGGCGCAAGCTGGGCTGCGGCGAATTCCTGCGTGGCTGATTGCGTGCCCGCCGAACGGCGCGGCGCCGCTTTCGGTTTGCTGGGCGGCGCGGGTGCGGCCGGGTTTGTGCTTGGCCCGGCGATTGGCGGTATGGCGGGCGAATGGGGAACGCGGATCCCATTTGTCATCGCCGCCTGCCTTGCCCTTGCCGGGACGCTGGCCGGATTGGCGTTGCTGAAGGAAACACTTCCGCTGAATCGTCGCCGTGCGTTCACCATCGCGCGCGCCAATCCGCTGGGTTCGATGGTGCAGATGGCCAAAACGCCGTTCGTCGCGCAATGCCTGATCGTGGCCTTTTTCATGCAATTGGCCGCGCAGGCGCAAATGTCGATCTGGGCCTTTTGGGGTGAATTGCAATTTGGCTGGACGCCGACGATCAGCGGCCTGACCGTGTCGTTGTATGGCGTGATGATCGGGATCGCGCAGGCCGTGCTGACCGGGAAAAGTATCGCCCGTTTCGGTGCATCGGCAACGGCAAGATATTCGCTGCTGTTCGGCGTGCCGTCCTATATCCTGCTGGCGTTGGCGACATCGACTCCGATCGTGCTAGCGGCGATTCTGGTGGGCATGCTCACCGGCATGACCTTTCCCGCGATGCAAAGCCTGATGACCTCTCGGGTCAGCGAGGATGCGCAGGGTGAACTTCAAGGGGCGATTGCCAGCGTCGTCAGCCTGACCTCGATCATCGGGCCGGTGTTGATGACGCAGATTTTCGGGCATTTTGCCGATCAACAGGGCCTGTATTTCCCCGGAGCGCCGTACCTTTTGTCGATCATCTTGCTGACAATCGCGATTGTCGTCTTGTGGCGAACGCTTGGCAGAGATCAATCGGCGGCTTTGGCTGCCATCGAGTAAAGGGCCACGCGGCCGTTCACCCCTTGGCCGCATGCTCCGCGCGCGCAATCTCGTGCAGCCAATCGGCGTGGTGCGGGGCCTTCTTGGTCTGCGACCATTCTTCCAGCATCAACGGGGCAACGCGGGCGAGTTCGGCGTATTGTTCGGGCGTGCCGATATCGGCGGCCAATTCCACGCGGTGACCGTTGGGATCGAAGAAATAGATCGATTTGAAGATGCCGTGATGGGTGGGGCCGAGCACATCGATGCCTTGCGCTTCGATGTGATCCTTGGCCTGCAACAGCTGTTCTTCGGATGCGACCCGAAGGGCCAGATGCTGCACCCAGACGGGCGTGTTTTCATCACGTCCCATCGGGGTTTGATTCGGTAACTCGAAAAACGCCAGAATGTTCCCGTTCCCCGCATCGAGAAACACATGCATGTAGGGATCATATTCGCCGGTCGATGGCACGTGATCTTCGGCAAAGGCCGTGGTGTAGGTCATGCCCAGCACGCGGGCGTACCATTCCACCGTCTCCTTGGCATCCTTGCAGCGGTAGGCGGCATGGTGAATGCCGCCGAGGGAGACGGGGTGGGTCATTGCGCCGGTTCCTCCACGCTCAACACGCCGCGTTCGATCTGGTCGCGTTCCATGCTTTCGAACAAGGCTTTGAAATTGCCCTCGCCAAAGCCGTCATCGCCCTTGCGCTGGATGAATTCGAAAAACACCGGGCCGACCTGCGCCTGGGCGAAGATTTGCAACAGCAGGCGGGGGCTGCCGCCTTCTGTCGTGCCGTCCATCAGAATGCCGCGCATCTGGAGCGCCGCCACATCCTCGCCGTGGCCGGGCAGGCGTTCGTCCAGCATGGCGTAATAGGTGGCGGGCGGCGCGGTCATGAAGGGGACACCGAGGGCCTTGAGCCGGTCCCAGCACGCCAACAGATCATCGCAGATCAGCGCGATATGCTGGATGCCTTCGCCGTTGAAGGCTTTCAGGAATTCATCGATCTGGCCCTTGCCGCCTTCACCTTCTTCGTTGAGCGGTATGCGGATTTTACCGTCCGGCGCGGTCAGTGCCTTTGATGTCAGGCCGGTATATTCGCCCTTGATGTCGAAAAAGCGGATCTCGCGGAAATTGAACAGGGTCTCGTAATAATCGGCCCAATACTTCATCCGCCCGGTGTAGACGTTGTGGGTGAGGTGATCGATGGTGTGGAAGCCTGCACCGACTGGGTGATGCTCAACACCGGGCAGATATTCAAAATCAATGTCGTAAATCGTCAGCCCATTGCCAGCCCCTGCGTAACGATCGACGAGATACAGGATCGCCCCGCCGATGCCGCGGATTGCGGGGATGCGCAGCTCCATCGGGCCGGGGTCATTGGCGACCGGCTCTGCCCCTTGGGCGATCAGGTGGGAGTAGGCCTTGGCCGCATCGCGCACCCGGAAGGCCATACCGCAGGCCGCCGCGCCATGTTCGCGCGCGAAATACCATGCCGCGCTGCGCGGTTCGTAATTGGCGATCAGGTTGATGCCGCCCTGTCGCCACAGATCGACATCCTTGGACCGGTGCTGCGCCACACGGGTGAAGCCCATCGCTTCGAACACCGGTTCCAGCATGCCCTTTTCCGGCGCGCAAAACTCGACAAATTCGAACCCGTCGAGCCCGGCGGGGTTTTCAAACAGGTCGGTGGTCTGGACATTCATCGCGGCAATCCCCGTTGGCAGGCATTTAGTTTCAATTGAAACCAATTATCCGAAATCGCCGGTTTGCGCAAGGGTGCGGACTTTAAACGACCCGCCCGATGTTGCGCCCGCGATCATCCTGCACCACCGTCAGCTGCGCCCCGAACGGCGCGCCGCCTTCAAACGCCGCTGCGGTGGCGGGGTCGGTCAGGTCGGCATTGCCGCACACCCGCTCACCCGCCGCATTGCGCCCGATAAAGATTGCCGCATCGCCCTTGGGAGAGCGGTTGATGGTGTAGGTTTCGACCGTGGCGTGATCATACGGCGCGCTGGAAACGGGGATGGCATCAATCGCCTTGGGCAGTTTGGCAAAGCGGTCGTTCGCGGCCCAATCGGCGGGCGTAGTGGAGTAGATGCCGGTCGCATATTTGCTCATCCACCCGCCGTTCGCGCCCACCAGGGCAAAGCTGCCGCGGTCAGCGCGCACCCGCTGCACCGCTTCGGCAATGGCGTGGGCCGAGTAGTTGTTCCCCGCCCCGCCAAAGAACGGCAGGCCGCCGGTCAACGTCAGCCCGCGCGGGTCGTCCGCACTCAGGCCGAAGTGGTCGCACTGATTGAACACCGGGATCGCGAAACACGAATAGAAGTCGATGTAGCGCATATCGGCCATGCTCTTGCCCGCCCGCACCAGCGCCGCTTCGACGCTGGCGAGTGAGGCGGGATTGGCCGACAGGTCAGGCCGCTCAGACAGCTTCAATTCGGTTGCCGCGGTGACGGCGTGGATATGCACCCACTTGTCTTGCCGAACGCCCAGCGCGCGGGCAAGACCGGCGCTGGCGACGATAATTGCCGCTGCCTGGTTCACCTGATCGCGGGCCACGGTCATACGCGGGTAGGGCTCGGCAACAATGCGATTGCGTTCGGTAATGGTGGCGAGTTCTTCCGCGCTGCGTTCCACCGGGGCGGCGGAGTGCGGGTTCGCCGCCGCCACCTTGGTAAACGGCGCAAACAGCGCGCCGATTTCGCGCCGGTAGTCGTCCAGCCCCATCCCCAGCTTCGCACGCCGGGCATTCTCGGCCAGCGCATAGAGCGGGATCGCACCGCTTGCGCCGTGGGCGAACAGCGCGGGTTCAAGCAATTCCTCGACCCCGAAGCCCTGATCTTCAAACTCTCCCGGCACATCCTCCGACCAGTCGGGCTTTTCACCCTTGGCCGACAGCGCCAGCACGGTCGAAATCGCTTCGGAACCGACGATCACCGCGCATTGGCTGGTGCCTGCCGCAATCGCAGCCGCAAACTCGCCCACCAATTGCTGATTGGTCTGCCCACCGGTCGTGGTCAGGATCGCCCGCGCCGGGTTCGCGCCAACCCGCTGCGCGATCGCACGCGGCACATTGCTGGCTGCCCCGAACGGCGGGGTGCGATCCGGGCGCGACATTTCAAACGCGCGGATCGCGGCGAGCGTGTCGATGGCATCAGCCACAGATTCACTCGCCGCGCTATCGGCGATTGCCGCCGCCAGCGCCCGCCCGCCAAGGTCCATATAGGAGAGGGCGGCGTAGCCCGGCTCGCCAACCCTCTCCGAATATTGACCCACCCCGATGATTACCGGGGTGTTGTCAGGAACCACAGAGTTTTGCTCAGTCGACAAAGCCGTCAACCCGCTCGACAATGATCGCCGGCGCCATGCCGCCTGCTGCGCACATGGTGACGAGGCCATAGCGCCCGCCGGTCCGTTCCAGTTCGTCAACGATGGTGCCGATCAGGATTGATCCGGTCGCGCCAATCGGGTGGCCCAGCGCAATCGAACCGCCGTTGACGTTGACCTTGTCCCAATCAAGCCCGAGATCGCGCACGAACTTGGCGGCAACCACGGCGAAAGCTTCGTTGATTTCGAACAGGTCGATATCGTCCACCGTCAACGCGGCCTTGGCCAGCACCTTCTTGGCCGCTGGCACCGGCGCGTTGAGCATCAACGTCGGATCATCGCCCATATTAGCGGTGGCAACGATGCGCGCGCGCGGCTTCAGCCCGTGCTTTTGCGCGTAATCCTTGCTGGTAATCAGCACCGCGGCCGCGCCATCAACCACGCCCGAAGAATTGCCCGCATGGTGGAAATGCTGGATGTCGAGATCGGGGTACTTCTGGTTGATCAGCCCGCGAAAGGTCGTGCCCTTGGCATCAAGCGGCACGTCGGCAATCTTAGGGAAAGCCGGTTGCAGGTTGGCGAGGTCTTCGCGGGTGGTCTGCGGACGCGGATATTCGTCATGGTCGAGCAGCACGGTGCCATCATCGGCCACCACCGGCACCACCGATTTGGCAAAGCGGCCCGCCGCCATAGCCTCAGCCGCGCGTTGCTGCGAACGGTAGCCGACCTCGTCCAGTTCCTCGCGGGTGAAGCCTTCCATGCTGGCAATTGCATCGCCGCAAATGCCCTGGTGCGATTGCGGATGCACGCCTTGCAGGCGTTCATTATAGCTGCCCATCATCGGTGGCTTCAGCCCGGCGCGCATCTTTTCCTGCGCCATCGCCGACGTCAGGCTCATCATCTCGGTACCGCCAGCGATGATGCAATCTTCCATCCCGCTCATCACCTGCGCGGATGCCAGCGCAACGCTGGTGATCCCGCCGCCGCAGAACCGGTCAAGCGTGGTGCCGGACGAGGTGATGTCGAACCCGGCGTCGAGCGCCGCCATGCGGCCCATGTCGCCCGCCTGCATTCCGTCCTGAGTCGAAACCGACCAGATCACATCATCCACCGTGCTGGTGTCGAGGTGGTTGCGGTCCTTGATCGCTTTCATGACCGTCGCGGCCAGATGCTGCGGGTGTTCGGCGGCCAGCGCGCCCTTGCCCTGCTTGCCAATACCGCGCGGGGTGCGCACTGCGTCGATGATGTATGCCTCAGCCATGATGATCCTCTCCGATTATTGCGAAATGCAGTTGACGCATCCGTAAACCCACTGCACCACTCGCACAAGAATTGCGTTTCAAAATGCAATCACAATTTTGACAGGAGAGAGATACTGTGAGCGAGACCGCTGCCCCCGAAGTGCTGACCGAAGTTCAGGACGGCGTCCTGATCGTCACCATCAACCGGCCCGAAGCCAAGAACGCGATGACCCGCGCCGCGGCCGAAGGAATCGCTGCGGCGATGGACCGGCTCGATGCTGAAGATGATCTGCGCGTCGGCATCATCACTGGCGCGGGCGGCACCTTCTGTTCGGGGATGGACCTGAAAGGCTTCCTGCGCGGCGAAAC
>JANQTR010000004.1 GCA_030731635.1 Erythrobacter sp.
GTGCACAACCTGCTGGCCTACATCCCCGATCCGGGCGGTTCAGGCCTGTTCATTCCCAGCCCGGCCTTCCTGCAGAGCGGGTTCTTCTCTGGTCCGATCAATTTTTCGGATAGCAATTACTCGCCAGAAGCGACCCTGAAATATCAGGCGACCGATGACGTCAACATCTACGCCTCGTTCAAGACCGGGTTCAAATCGGGCGGGATCGACAACTCGGCGCTGCCATCCAACAGCCTGAGCCAAGCAGCGCTTGCCAATGATTTCAGCTCGCTGATCTTCCAGTCGGAAGAGGCGATCGGCGGCGAAATCGGGGTTAAGTCGCAATGGGCGGATCGCACCTTCACGCTCAACGCCACGATCTATCAATATGTGTTCAAGAACTTGCAGGTCCAGAACTTCAATGCCTCGACCATCCAGTTCGTCACCAGCAATGCGGGCGAATTGACCACCAAGGGCGTCGATCTGGAAAGCAGCTGGAGAACCCCGATCGACGGGCTGCGGCTGTCGGCCAACCTGTCTTACCTTGATGCCCAGTACACTGACCAATTCCTGCAGCCCGGCGGCGCTGGCGGTACGATTGACCTTAACGGGCGTCGCGGCAGCCAGGCACCGGAATGGTCGGGCAATATCGCGGCAGACTGGACTGTTCCGCTCAGCGACAATCTCGAATTGTTCCTGTCGGGCAACGCCGCCTACAATGATGGCTACATCACCGACGAAGCGACGCTGAACGACTTTGTCCAGCCCAGCTTCTGGACGCTGGATACCAACATTTCGATCGGGCATCCCGATGGCAATTGGAAGCTGGCGCTGGTAGCGACCAACCTGACCGACGAAATCTTCGTGATCACATCGGGCGGACGTCCGTTCCTGCCGCCGGGCGGGGATGATGTGGTGCTGACCCAGAACCGCGGCCGTCAGGTCTTTGCCGAAATCAGCTTCCGGTTCTGAGTCCGTTCGACAGGGGGAATGGGGGGCGGGCCAGCGATGGCCTGCCCCTTTTTCTTTGACGTCCGTAGCAGGCGGTTCTGCCAAAAATGAGCATTGCCCTGCCGCAGGGTAAGGCGGATGATCCCGGCCAAATGGGAGAATGAGCATGACACGCGAAACGCTGGTCGAAATGACCCGCAATCTGGTCGCCCACGGTGCAGCCGATACGATGGAATATGCCGACGATGTCGTGCGCGTGCCTGCCAGCGCCTATACTGACCCGGCCCTGTTCGAACAGGAAAAGCTGAAGATTTTCCGCCGCCTGCCGCTGATGGTGGCGCCGTCTTGCGAGCTACCGAACCCCGGTGATTTCAAGGCGATGGACATCTGCGGCGTGCCGCTGCTGCTGTCCCGCCAGAAAGACGGCAGCATGGGCGCGTTTCTGAACATGTGCACCCACCGCGGCAATCCGCTGGCCAATGGCTGCGGCAATGCCAGCCGGTTTACCTGCGGCTATCACGGCTGGACCTTCAAAGCCGATGGCGATCTGATCGGGGTGGCCGATGCGCAGGATTTCGGCAAGATCGACAAGAGCCAGCATTGCCTGACCAAGTTCCCGGTTTACGAGAATGCCGGGCTGATCTGGGTGACGCTCGACCCTGCATCAAAGCTTTCGATCCCCGATTACCTGTGCGGCTATGACGAGCTGCTGAAGGCGTTCGAATTCGATGGCTGGACGCTGTTCGCCCAGCGCGTGCTGGAAGGGCCGAACTGGAAGACGGCCTATGATGGCTATCTCGATTTCTATCACCTGCCGGTGCTGCACAAGGACACGTTTGGCGCAGATTTCTACAATCGTGCCAATTACTTCGCCTTCGGCCCACATCAGCGCCTGTCGACCCCGTCGCAATTCGCGATCAAGGTGCAGGGCGATGATGACCAGCAGATGGATCTCGCCGCGATGAGCGATGACGAATTGCCGCAGGAAGTGCTGGTGCAGGGCGTGTGGACGATCTTCCCGCACATCTCGATCGCCAGCTTCTACGGCGGCGGCCAGCGCGGGGCGTTGATCAGCCAGCTGTTCCCCGGCAAGGATGTCGGCACCAGCTACACCACCCAATTCTACGTCATGGAAAACCAGCCCGAAACCCCCGAACAGGTTCAGGCCGCGCATGACCAGTTCAACTTCCTCGAAATCGTGGTGCGCGATGAAGATTACGCCACCGGCAAACGCCAGCATCAGGCGCTGCAATCGGGGCTGATGAAAGAGGTCTTGTTCGGCCGCAATGAAAAGGGCGGACAGGTGTTCCACGGCTGGGTGGAGCGGCTGCTGGCGGCGAGCGACGAGGAGCTGGTGGGGATTTTCGCGCAGGAACAGCGTCAGGCGGCGGAGTAGGCGTTTGGGCGATCAGCAGGAGCACTGCTCCGCGGATTGCCGGACATTAACTCAGACCACTTCGATATCTTCTGGACCCTCAAGCCGGTCGCTTCCCGATTGCGGGGAGATTTACGGCTCATTCGTGGTTTGCGAGATTATGCTTACTGCACCATTCTTTCTCAGAATGCTCAAGTTTTCCAACGCTCGCTGATCATTGGGATTTATTTGAACCGCCTTCTCCAATGCCGAGATTGCCAATTCCTCTTCTTCGGCAGCAAGATATAGCGATGCCAGGCCACGCAAGGCATTGCCTGTCTCGATCTGTGATAAGGTTTGGGTCCCAATCAAAAGCTTTAAAGCTTCAATTTTGTTTGATGCAAATCCGGATTTTTGAGCTGAAATGTACAGATAATCCGCGATAGCCCGGTGTTCAATTTGAGAAAGTTTATCATTTTCCGATAAGGGAATCAGATAGCCTCTCACAATATTCCACTCTTCCTTCCCGATAGCCTCCTTCGCAGCTATGAGAGCGCAGGCAACTTCGGCACTGATTGCGCTGTCCGAAGCCTCGCAAGTTGATATTGTTACTCTTCTTATTCCGCCAGCTGCATCATCCATTCCGCTACCTGGCGTGAAACCGGGCGTTCCCGTTGACGTTGCAACGCTGTGGGTCTTGGAGTCAAACAGGGGTTCCCTGGGAATACGCGATCCTAGAACAACCTTTTCCCGCTCTTCTTTTTTAGCGCCAAGAACGACTATCGGTACCGGCTCGGGTTCGATCGAACTCTTTGCCGAAGTGCCGCTCTGAATTTCTTGATTCCTATCCGTATCCTCACGCTGATACGCTTCGCTCACGGTAGCAAGGAGGCCGAAACCGATCAGGCCAATGATCGAAAACGTGTTTAGCATCAGCGCTCTCCCTTCCATCGAAGGATAAGCGAAAGCGATCCTGTTGCAAACGAAAAGAGATTGGTTCTTTAAGGATTGATTTCTCACTTCGGCCGACTGTCCGGTTTCAGGTGGCGAAGGGCGGTTTCGTTGTTTCGCTGACAGGCTACAGGCCGACAAACCGCTTAAGGTTCATCGGCCCGCATGACCCGCATGGCATGAAACCCTACCCAAACGCAGGCCGGTAGTTGCTTTCGCCCCATTCCTGCCGCTTGGTCCAGTCGCCCAGATTCTCCAGCTTGCCTTCGAGTTCGGGGAAGCGTTCGTAGACGTGGTCCATGTCGACCGCGAAGGGCTTGGTCGGGGCGGTGTTGTTGTATTCGTAAAAGTCCTCGATGCCCTTGGCGAAGGTCTCGCGCATTTCGGGCGGCATGGTGTCACCCGCGGCTTCGACCAGATAGCGGCCGAACTCCGCCGGGGTGCAGGGATCGTATTTGATATCCTTGCCCAGCGCCGCTGACAGATATTGCGTCACCTGCTTGCCCACCAGCCGCTCCGGCCCGCCGATATTCAGCCACGCGCCTTCCATGTCGGGCCGTTCAAGGCTCGCCAGCATGAACCGCGCCACGTCATCAAGGCAGATCCAGTTGGCTTCCAGATCGGGGTTGTGCGGGTATACATAGCGGCCTTCGTCAACGATAAAGGGCCGCGCCCAGTTGGTCAGCAGGTTGTCCATGAACAGCACAGAACCGAACACAGTTCCCGGCGCGCCCGAACGCCACAGCGCATTGATGCCCGCCGTGTTGCCGGCATAGGTGAAGGGATCGCCCGGCTTGTCGGGAATCCAGCTCGACGTGTTCCACACCGTCCGCTTCACGCCCAGATGCGCAGCAACCTTGCCGACTTCGCCGATCAGATAGGCGCGATCAGCGCGGGCCTGCAGCGGGTGGGTGTAGAAGATGTAGTCTGACCCTTCGAGCGCATCGTGGAACGTTGATGTGTCATAGAGATCCATTGGTCGAACCTCGACCCGTTCGATCCCTTCGACCGGCGCGCCTTCCAGCGCATCGGGGCGGCGCGAAATCGCGCGCACATCATACCCGGCGGCCAGCGCCTGACGCACTTGCGCAAGCCCCTGCCGACCGCTTGCGCCGATCACTGTGATGAGTGCCATCTGTCTCTCTCCCTTGTCTCGTTGGCACCAAGACTAGGAACCCCGCATGTCCCGCGCACCGCGCCAAAGTGATAGCCGCACGCCCCAAACCCCTAGCGAAAAGGCGGGGTTGCCGTCGCGGCTTGGCCGCCGGACAGTGTTGCCATGACGAACCGTTACTGGCGCATCGCTCGCCGTCCCGAAGGCATTGATTTCGCCAGCGCACTTGAGCTGGAGGACGCACCGCTTGCGCCCTTGGTCGACGGCGAAATCCGGATCCGCAATTCGCACCTGTCGATGGATGCGGGCACCCGATTGTGGCTGACCGCGCGCGAAGATGGCTACCAGCCGCCGCTGCCCGTCGGCGTACCGATGAGCGGGTTGGTGCTGGGCGAAGTGGTAGAAAGCCGCGCCGCTGGCTTCGCTGTCGGTGATCTGGTGCGCGCGTTCGGGCAATGGAGCGATATCAGTACGGTTGATGCGATGATGTCGGGCGCACTGGTGCTGGATCCCAGCGTGGCTGACCGGCGCGCGTGGTTCGGCCCGCTCGGGATGAATGGCTGGACCGCGTTGTGGGGCATTGAGAAAACCGGCGCAGCCAAACCGGGTGAACGCGTGCTGGTATCCGCCGCAGCCGGGGCGACAGGGATCCTCGCGGTGCAAATCGCCAAACTGCTCGATTGCGAGGCGTGGGGGATCGCAGGCGGCGCAGCCAAGTGCGCGTATCTGACCGGCGAACTCGGAATTGCAGGCGCGGTGGATTACAAGGCTGATGACGTGGGCGCGCAGCTGGATACAGCAGGCGGCTTCGATGTCTATTTCGACAATGTCGGCGGGGCGCTGCTGGATCAGGTGCTCACGCGGATGAACCACTATGGCCGGATCGCGGTGTGCGGATTGCTGGCCGATTACGGATCGAGCCAACGCACCGCACCTGCGGAATTCGATCAGGTGCTGATGCGGCGGCTGCGGGTCGAAGGGTTCTTCTCGCCCGATTTCATGCAAGAAGGCCCGGCCCTGACCCAGCGGCTGCGTGGTTGGCATGAAGCGGGGGAATTGGTGATGCCCTATGACGTGACGCACGGCCTCGAAAACACGCTGACCGCCTATGCCAAGCTGTTTACCGGCGGCAATATCGGCAAGGTGATTGTGGAATTGCAGCAATGACAGGAACCCTCGAAGACCGCGAAGCCATCCGCGATATTCTCGCCGCCTATGCCCATGCGATTGACCGGCGGCGCTGGGGCATGATGGAGCATCTGTTCCACGCCGACGCGCAGTTTCAATTCGGTGTGATCGAAGGCGACTGGCGCGGATTTGTGGAACAGGCGCGCGCTGTGATCGACCCCTGCCTCGCCACGCAGCACCAATTGGGGCAGGTGCAGTTCGGTTTTGTCAGCGCCGATGTGTGCCACACCGAAACCTATATGACCGCGATGCACACCATCCCGCCCGGCTATCCGCTGGCGGCGGTGTTTCCGGACAAGGGCGTGATCTATTCCGCCATCGTCGCGGGCCGCTATGTCGACCGGTTTGAAAAGCGCGGCGGCGAATGGCGCATCGCGCGGCGCACCGGGTTGTATGACTGGCGCGAATTCCGGGTGGTGGAAGGCGTCGACCTGTCCGATACCCCAGAGGGCGCAGCGGGCTACCATGACGACCGCGATCCTTCGACCCCGGTGGTAGCACGCTGGCTGGGTTAAGGCCGTTTGAAGGCAAACACCCCGCTCATCGTCGCGACCTGTTCATCACCGCGCCAGATCCCGCCTGTGGTATAGGCCATGCGCCCGCCCAGCCGATCAATCCGCACCCGCGCCTCCAGCCAATCGCCCAGCCGTGCGCCGGCCAGATAATTGACCGTCAGCGTCACCGTTGACGGTGCCAGCCGGGGCCGTTCGGCATCATAGACCGCGTGGCTTAAGGCAACATCGGCGAAGGTCGATATCACCCCGCCGTGGGCGGCATCCTGGTAGTTGATGTGGTGCGGGCAAATCAGCAGGCCGACAACGCGCACGCCTGCCACTGGCGCACCCAGATAATACGGGCCGCCGTGATCGAGGAAACCGGGGGTGAAACCGGCAGGTTCAAAGCCGGAAGGCATGGCAGGATCGTGCATCCCGCAACCCTAACGCGCCGCAGCGCGAATGCCGCTATGAATTGTGCCAATGACAAGCCCCCCACGCTGGGTCTATCCCTGCCGCCATGGGAGAACACACAGCAGTGGCAGCGGAGTCCTTTTGCGACGTCGTGCGCGAACACGCCCGCGCGCAGGGGGAGACAATCGCCTTCACCTTCGGCGATGAGGACATCAGCTTCGCCGAATTGGATGCAGGCGCCAACCGAGTCGCCAATGGCCTGGTCGCGCTGGGGGTAAGGCCGGGGGAGCGGGTGGCGTTCCTGGGCAAGAACCACCCGCTTTATTTCGAAGCCTTCGTTGGCGCGGCGCGGGTTGGTGCGGTGATGACCCCGGTCAACTGGCGGCTCGCCGCGCCCGAAGTCGCCTATATCCTCGATAATTGCCAGGCCCGCGTGGTGTTTATCGGCGAAGGTTTTGCCGAGGTACTGGCGGGCATTCGCGCAGATTGCCCGCAAGTCGAACAGATCATCGGCATCGACGCGCCCGATTATCGCGGCACGGATTACCGCATTTGGCGCGATGGCTTTCCAGCTACGCCGCCTGCGCACCGGGTCAGCGCGCAAGACGATGCGCTGCAGCTTTACACCTCAGGCACCACCGGCAAGCCCAAAGGCGCGGTGATGAGCCACGGGTCGATCCTTTCCAGCCGCGATGCGATGGCGAGCGGTGAGGCAATGCGCGGCTGGCAGGAGCCGATTCCCGGCGACGTCACGCTGCTGGCGATGCCGTGCTTTCACATCAGCGGGACGGGCACCGGCATCGGCACCATGGTTGCGGGCACGAACGCAATTGTGATCCCCGAATATGATCCGGCCAAGGCGCTCGATCTGATCCAGAATTACAACATCTCGAAGATATTCCTGGTGCCGGCCGCGATCCAGATTCTGCTCAACCACCCGCGCGTGGGGGAGATTGATTTCAGCCGCCTCAAATACGTCACCTACGGCGCGTCGCCGATCCCGCTTGAACTGATGCGCGAAGCGATGCGGGTGCTGGGCTGCGGGTTTGTGCAGATGTACGGGATGACCGAAACCAGCGGCACGATCGTCGCATTGGATCCCGAAGACCACGTGCCTGAAGGCAGCCCGCGGATGCGCTCTGTCGGCAAACCGCTCGCCGGGGTGGAGCTCAAGATCATTGACGAGGCCGGCAACCCGGTGCCCACCGGCGCCGTGGGTGAAATCGCCACCCGGTCATCCAAGAACATGCGCGGTTATTGGAACAACCCCGATGCCACCGCCGCCACCATCGACGCCGAAGGCTGGCTGCGCACCGGGGATGCCGGATACCTCGATGAAGACGGGTATCTGTATATCCACGACCGGGTGAAGGACATGATCATCTCGGGCGGGGAGAACGTCTACCCGGCTGAAGTCGAAAACGCGCTCTATTCGCACCCCAAGGTCGCCGACGTGGCAGTGATCGGCGTGCCGGACGCCAAGTGGGGTGAGGCGGTGAAAGCCTGCGTGGTGGTGAAACCGGGCGAGGATTTGACCGAGGCGGAACTGATCGCCCACGCGCGCCAGCACATCGCGGGCTACAAATGCCCCAAATCGGTGGATTTTATCGCCGCCCTGCCGAGGAACCCCAGCGGCAAGATCCTGCGCCGCGAACTGCGTGCGCCCTATTGGGTGGGCAAGGACCGGGCGGTGAACTGAGGTGCTGCCGGTCCGCCAACTGGCCTACAAGGTCGGCGACCTTGCAGTGGCGGCCACGGCGCATCACCGAAAGTTTGGATCGGGGCCGTTCTTCGCGGCGCGGCACGTGGCGCTCGCATCATCGCAGCATCGCGGGGTGGAACAGCCTTTCGACCATTCCAGCGCCTATGGCCAATGGGGCAGCGTGATGGTGGAGCTGGTGGTGCAGCACAATCCCGATCCATCCGCGCTGCACGATATGTTTC
>JANQTR010000005.1 GCA_030731635.1 Erythrobacter sp.
GCCGCTCACCCAGCTTGTGCCACAGCTCTTCGGTGATGAAGGGCATGAAGGGGTGGAGCATGACAAGAATCTGATCGAGCGCCCACCCGGCGACCGCGCGGGTTTCCACTGCGGGCGGGCTATCGGCGTCACCGGCGAAGACCGGCTTGATCAGCTCCAGATACCAGTCGCAGAACTTGCTCCACGTGAACTGGTAGATCGCGTTGGCCGCGGCATCGAAGCGCAGGTCGGCCATCGCGCGCTCAATCTCGGCGGTGCAGGCGGCGACTTCGCCGATGATCCACTGGTTGGCGGCGAGGCGCGCGGTGGGTGCCTTGACGCTGGCCGACGCGCCGATGCCGTTCGATTGGCAGAACCGCGCCGCATTCCACAGCTTGGTGGCGAAGTTGCGGTAACCTTCGACCCGCTTTTCATCCATCTTGATGTCGCGGCCCTGGCTTTCCATTGCTGCCATGAAGAACCGCAAAGCGTCCGCGCCGTACTGGTCGATCAGGCCGAGCGGATCGACCACATTGCCCTTGGACTTGGACATCTTCGCGCCGTCGGCGGCGCGCACGAGGCCGTGGAGATAGAGCGTGTCCCAGGGCTTCTGGCCCATGTTGTAATAGCCCATCATCATCATCCGCGCGTCCCAGAAGAACAGGATGTCGAAGCCGGAGATGAGCAGGTTGTTGGGGTAATGTTTGGCGAGCAGCGGCGCGCCGTCGTCCGGCCAGCCGAGTGTGGCGAAAGGCCACAGGGCGGATGAGAACCACGTGTCGAGGACGTCCTCGTCGCGTACAAGGACGACTTCAATGCCAGGCCCTGTCCATGAACTGCATTCCCAATCCTCACCGTCCTGCCCAATTCGCAAGACAGTGCCTTCGAGTTCAGCCTTAAGGCTACCATGCGCCTTCTCGGCCAGCGCATTATAGTAGGCACGAGCCTGCATAAGTGCGCCTTCTTCGGATTGGTCGACGAATGTCTTCTTTCCAACGCAATTCATGGATTGCCCGTCGGCTGAAATCTCCCAATCATGACAATACCAAGCCGGAATCCGGTGTCCCCACCACAGCTGGCGGCTGACACACCATGGCTGGATGTTTTCCATCCAGTTGAAGAAGGTCTTCTCCCACGTCTTGGGCACGATGCCGATTTCGCCCGATTTGACCGCTGCGATCGGCTTTTTCGCGAGTTCTGCTGCGTTCACGTACCATTGGTCGGTCAGGAATGGCTCAATCACCACGCCGCCGCGGTCGCCAAATGGCTGCATGATGACCTTGTCTTCGACCATGATCATCAGGCCTTCGGCGTCGATATCGGCGACCACGCGCTTGCGCGCCTCATACCGGTCAAGCCCGCGATATTCGTCGGGCACGAGGTTGAGCGTGTCGATATCCTGCGCCGTGAACGCTGCCCCGGCGGCGATGGCGCGCGCGCGGGCCGAGGTTTCGGCATAGGGTGCGCCGTCGCTGCGCATTGCGGCGACTTCGTCCATCAACCGGTACATCGGGATGTTGTTGCGCTGCGCCACGCTGTAGTCGTTTTCGTCATGCGCGCCGGTGATCTTGACCGCGCCCGAACCAAAAGCGGGATCGGGGTATTCATCGGTGATGATCGGGATCAGGCGGCGGTGTTCTTTCGGCCCGACCGGGATTTCGCACATCATCCCCACGATCGGCGCATAGCGCGGATCGTCAGGGTGCACTGCAACCGCGCCGTCGCCCAGCATGGTTTCGGGCCGGGTGGTGGCGATGGAGATATAATCCCGCTCCTCCTCCAGCACGACGTTACCATCGTCATCACGCTCGACATAGGTGTAGGTCGCCCCGCCTGCGAGCGGGTATTTGAAGTGCCACATGTGGCCTTGAACCTGCCGACTCTCCACCTCAAGATCGCTGATCGCGGTCTTCAGCTTCGGGTCCCAGTTCACCAGCCGCTTGTCGCGGTAGATCAGCCCGTCGTTGTACAGGTTCACAAAGGTGGTGATCACCGCCTTGGTAAAGTGCGGGTCCATCGTGAACTGTTCGCGGCTCCAGTCCATTGAACAGCCCAGACGGCGCAGCTGGCGGGTGATGGTGCCGCCACTTTCCGCCTTCCATTCCCACACCTTGGCGATGAATTCTTCGCGGGTGTAATTGGTGCGCTTGTCCTGTTTCGCCTCTAGCTGGCGTTCGACCACCATCTGCGTCGCGATGCCGGCGTGATCCATGCCGACCACCCACAAAGCATCCTTGCCGCGCAGGCGTTCATAGCGGACCACCACGTCCTGCAAGGTGTTGTCGAGCGCGTGGCCGATATGCAAGCTGCCCGTCACGTTCGGTGGCGGGTTGACGAGGGTGAAGGCTTCCGCATCCGGGCGTTCGGGGCGGAACAGCCCGTTCGCTTCCCAGTGGGCGTACCAGCGGGCCTCGATATCGGCGGGGTCGAATGTGGTGGGCAGGGCGGTGGGTATGATGTCTGACATGATGCCCCGCGCCATGCCAGCACCGATGTTGCGATGCAATGATACAAGCGGTGCAGGAATGGCCGAGAGCCTTGTCGCGGGCGGAAAATCACCCCATACCCCGTCCCGATGCAGGACGCCGCGCAATACACGCTGGATGATGACGGTGACCAAGGGGCGGCGGATGGCGCCCGCCTGGTGTTGTCGGGGCCACTGACACTGGCGCGGATTGCGCCGCTGGAACGCGCGCTCAAAAAACTCACCGGCACGATCCACACGGTCGATCTGTCGGCTGTCGATGAAATTGACACGGTTGGCGCCTGGGTGGTGTGCCGGACCGCGCGCGAACATGACGCTGATATCACTGGCGCGAGCGAAGCGGCCCAGCGGTTGCTCCATTCGGTGCAAGGGATCGGAGCGGGCGGTGATTTGCGCCCACCGCGCGCGCCGGTGTGGGAACGTGTGCCCTTGGCGGTGGGTGACAAGGTCTATGCCGGGCGCTCGGGCATTTACGGCGTGGTCGCGTTTTTCGGCCAGATCCTGATCGCGTGGGTGAGCCTGGCGCGCCGCCCGTCACGCTTCCCGTTCAAGGCGCTGGTGCATCAGATGGAACTGGTCGGCGTCACTGCGCTGCCGATCATCGGCTTGATGAGTTTTCTGATCGGGATTGTGATTGCGCAGCAAGGTTCGGTGCAGCTTGAACAATTCGGGGCCGAATCGCTGACGGTGAACCTTGTCGGGCGGATTACCTTGCGCGAACTGGGCGTGCTGATGACCGCGATCATGGTGGCGGGACGATCGGGCAGCGCATTTGCCGCGCAGTTAGGCACGATGAAGCTGACCGAAGAGATTGACGCGATGCGCACCATCGGCATTTCCCCGGTTGAGGTGTTGGTGATCCCCCGCATTCTGGCGGCGACGTTCATGATGGTGCTGCTGGGCTTTTACGCTTCGGCAGCGGCAATTATCGGCGGTGCGGTGGTGGGCGAAGTCACGCTTGGCATTCCGTTCTGGACGTTTCTGTCGCGGATTCAGGAAGTGGTGCCCGAACATGATCTGTGGGTTGGGCTGATCAAGGCACCGGTGTTCGGGCTGATCGTGGCGCTGGCAGGCTGTTATCACGGGCTGCAGGTGCGCGGCGATTCCGAAGAGGTCGGCCGCCGCACGACCATGGCGGTGGTGTCCGCGATTTTTGCGGTGATTGTGCTCGATGCGTTTTTCGCGGTATTCTTTACCGAAATCGGGTGGGGCTGATGCGCGTGAATAACCACCCTGAGGATGACGCTCCGCCGATCGTGGTCGAAGGTCTGGTCAACCGGTTTGGCGATTTCACTGTGCACGAAGGGCTCGACCTCACGGTGCGGCGCGGCGAGATTCTGGGCGTGGTTGGCGGATCGGGCAGCGGCAAATCTGTGCTGATGCGATCCATCATCGGGCTTCAGCGGCCGACCGCCGGACGGATCGACGTGCTGGGCCGCACCATCACCGAGGTTGATCTTGACCAAGGCATCGGCGTGCGCCGCCGCTGGGGCGTGCTGTTTCAGGGCGGGGCGCTGTTTTCGACGCTGACGGTAGGCGAAAATGTCGAAGTGCCATTGAAGAAATTCTACCCCGAACTTGATCCCAAGTTGCGGCGCGAAATTGCGCGGTACAAAGTGATCCTGACTGGCCTGGCGGATAGTGCTGTGGCGAAATATCCGTCGGAATTATCGGGCGGGATGAAGAAGCGCGCTGGCCTTGCCCGCGCTTTGGCGCTTGATCCTGAATTGCTGTTTCTGGATGAACCCACCGCCGGGCTGGACCCGATTGGCGCGGCGAAATTCGACCGGCTGACGCGCGAATTGAAGGAAACGCTGGGCCTGACCGTGTTCCTGATCACCCACGATCTCGATACGCTTTACGAAATCTGCGACCGGGTGGCGGTGATTGCGGACAAGAAAATCATCGCGGTCGGCACGATCCCTGAACTCATCGCCACCAAACATCCGTGGATTGAAAGCTATTTCAACGGCCCGCGCGGGCGCGCTGCCCACGCTTCGCATGATCGCAATCAGATCGGCGGCGATCAGGCAGCTTGGCAGACAGAGGTGGATGGATAGAATGTTGGACACACCTCGCCTCGGGCGTTCATAGGACAAGGCATGGAAACCAGAGCCAATCATTTGTGGGTAGGCGCGGTGACGCTGGTGCTGCTGGCGGCGCTGGCGGCCTTCATCATCTGGATCGCGCGGCTGGGGCAGGGCCAGCAGGACGAATTCGACATCTTCTACGGTCAGGCGGTCTCGGGCCTCGCCAATGGCAGCCAGGTGAGTTACGCCGGGGTGCCGGTTGGGCAGGTGACCGAAATCGCACTGGCCAAAGGCAACCCTGAATTCGTGCGCGTGCGGATCAAGGTGAAGGATGACGTGCCGATGCTGGTCGGCACGCAGGCCACGATCGAGGCGAGCTTTACCGGGGTATCGACGATCCTGCTCGATGGGGCGCGCAAGGATGCGCCGCCGATCACGTGCGAGACCACGGCCTGTCCCGAAGGCCGCCCGGTGATCCCACCAGGGCGCGGCGGGTTTGGCGCGATTGTCGCCAATACCCCGCTGCTGCTGGAACGGCTGGCGACGCTGACTGAACAGCTCAACACCATCCTCGGCCCGGAAAATCAGGACGAGATTTCGGGCATCCTGCGCAACACCAACCGGCTGACCGGCGGGCTGGCTGATGCGACGCCCGAATTGACCACCACTCTCAAGGAATTCCGCACCACCATGACGGAATTCAACCAGACGCTGGATGCGGTGGAAAAGCTGACGCTGTCGACCGACAAGTTGGTTCAGGACGAAGGCGCCCCGGTGCTGAAGGAACTGGCAGGGACGCTGAAATCAGCCAATGCCGCGCTCGCTTCGCTGGCGGCGACGCTGGAGGACACCCGCCCCGCCGCGCGGCAATTGCGCACTTCCACACTGCCTAATGCCGAAGCCACGCTGGAAGATCTGCGCGCGAGCAGCCGGTCGTTGCGGGCGTTGACCGAAAAGCTCGAAAGCGAAGGCGCAGGCGCGCTGGTGGGCGGCAAGACACTGCCGGATTACAAGCCATGAGGGTTTTGGCCATGAGGACCGATCGCATGAAGTTTACCAAACGGTCGGCCCTGCTTGCCCTGCCGCTGATGCTGCTGGCGTTGCCCGGTTGCATCAGCCTTGGCGGACCGCCGCCCGAAAGCCTGCTGACGCTGAGCCCTACTGCCCGCGCGCCGGCGGGTGACGGTGTGGCCGGGGCGACGCGTCCGGTGATCGCGGTGCTGAGCTTTGATACCCCGGCCAAGCTGGATGTGCTGCGCGTGCCGGTGGCGGTCAGCGACACCGAACTCGCCTATCTGCAAGAGGCGTTCTGGGTGGAAAAGCCCGCGCGCCTGTTCCGGCGGCTGGTGGGCGAAACCATCCGTGCGCGCGGCACCGCGATGGTGGTTGATGGCGATAACGGCGCAACTTTGGCAAGCATGACGGTGCGCGGAACCTTGATCGACATGGGCTACGACGCCAGCGAATCATCCGCCGTGGTGCGGTTTGATGCGGTGCGGGTTGATGCTGAAGGCACGGTCACCACCCGCCGGTTCGAAGCGCGCGAAACCGGGATTCCGGCAGAAGGCCGTGCGGTGGGCGCGGCACTTAACGTGGCGGCGAACACCGTGGCGGCAGAGGTCGCCGATTGGGTTGTGGGGGGTTAACCCCGCGCCAGCCGCGTAAACCCGCAGGCGCGCAGGAAGTCTGCCTCGCGCCGGGCGCGGCGTTCCTCGGCCTCGTCTTCGCGCCCCCACAAATCCGCCTGCCACTCTTCTTCGAGACACGCCGCCTGCCACAGCGCCAATGGTTCCTGCTCGCCAACCGCATCAAGCGCGGCAAGCGCGGTGACGAGCGATGCGGCGAGTGTCGTCATCGTCTCCACCCCGGCAAGGGTGAACGGATCAAGCGTCATCAGTCGTGCCGTCAGCGCGGCCAGCGTTGCCGGCGGCTGCGGGCGGTGGAGGATGCCGCTGACCCGCACAAAGACAACACCGTGATCGGCCTCAAACCGGGCGAGCAACGGCTCCCACACCGCCTGCTGATGCGCATGGAGCGGTTTGTCCGGATCAGCGCGGTAACACAGCGTATCGGTTTCGGCATAGGTGGCCATGCCCTGGACGATGGTCGCCGGATCGCGCGCCACCACGTCGATCGCATAATCGGCCATGTCGCGCAGCGGCAGGCTGGCGGGATCGATCTGTTCGCCCTGCCGCCGCCATTCAGCCGCCAGCGCCTCGCCCATGGGCCGCGTTGGCACCACCTGCGCAGCGCCGCCGACGGTTTTGACCCCGCGCCCGTCAAGCAGCACTTGCCACCCGCCCGGCGCTTCAGCCCCCGCAACTTTGGCGAGCGCGACATCCTTGTAGAACCGGCGGATCATTTCAGCTTTCGGTCTGCGGCTTTCCAGCGCTTGGCGACGATGGCGGGCAGGAAGAAAAATTCGAGCAGGCCCAGCACCGCCAGACCCGCGCCGATGATCCACTGCGCAGAAAGGTGCGGCGCGCTGCGGGTCATCATGATCCCGAACATCACAAGCACCAGCCCACCGACGCGCGCGATGTTCATGATGATGAAGCGTTGGCGGGCCTGCGCCTCAGCGGCTTCGCGCGGGGACAGGCTCATGCCCCCACTCCGTCCAGCGCCGCGGCGAGCGCGGCCACGCTGTCCGCGACAGTAACCGCGCCGCTTGTCAGCAATTCGTGCGGGGCGTGGTAGCCCCAGCTGACCCCAACCCCGCGCACCCCGGCGCTGCGGGCCATCAGCATATCGAAACTGGTATCGCCGATCATCACCGCCTGCGCTGGCAAAGCGCCCGCTTCGAACAGCGCAGCTTCCAGCATGGCGGGATGCGGTTTGGAGGGGTGCCGGTCAGCGGTCTGGAGCAAGGCAGGCGGCCAGCCCGCGATCGGATTTGCCGGTGGCCACCGCAAGGCTCCAGCCATCGGCGTGCAAGCTGGCGAGCAATTCGGCGATGCCATCATACAGCGGTTCGTCCAGCAACCCTTCCTCGCGCCGCGCGCGGTAGCTTGACCGGTAGAATTCGGTCACCGCCGCCACCTGATCCTCTGCCAGCGCCGGGGCGAGGGCGCGCACCGCTGCGGGCAGGCTGAGACCGACGATCCGCCGCACCGCCGCGACATCGGGCGCGGGCAAGCTGGCGCGGGCAATGGCGCGGTCCATAGCCCAGCACACATCCGCCTGCCCATCGACCAGCGTGCCATCGCAATCGAATACTGCGAGACGGGTAGGGCGAGCGGCGCTCACTTGCGCGGGCCTTTTGCGGCGGGCCTCGCACGGTTGGCGGGCGGTTTGGCCGAAGCATTCCTGGGCGCACTCTTGAGCTTGGGCTTGGGTGCGCCCTTGGCCACAGGCTTGGCAGGCTTACCCGCCGGTTTGCCCGCTGGCTTTTTGCCCTTCGGCTCAACATCGCCGCGTGCGCGGCGCGGGCTGCGGGATTCCTTGCGCGCCTGTTTGAAATGGCGGCGGGCGGCCTGCTTCTTTTCCTCGCCCGAACGTTCCGGTGCTTCTTCGCGCAAGGGGGAGGCATCGGACAGGCCCTGGTCGAAGCCCAGCACGTCCATGCTTGCGGCAAAATGCTGCGGCAGGTCGGCGGTCACATCCAATTTGCCGCCACTCCCGTCCTTGGTGCTCGGTTCCGAGATAATCAGACGGCGCGCGTGCAGGTGCATCTTGCGGCTGACCGCGCCGGTCAGGAATGAATCCGGCCCGCCATATTTGCCATCGCCCACAATCGGGTGCCCAATTGCGGCCATGTGCACGCGCAATTGGTGGGTGCGTCCGGTGAGCGGTTCCAGTTCCACCCA
>JANQTR010000006.1 GCA_030731635.1 Erythrobacter sp.
GCGATGATGGCGGCGCCCAGATCGACCCCGCTGATTGAGCGGCCGGAGCCTTTACCCTGCGTGTCATCCAGCGCGATTACCACCGCAGGCTTGCCGGTCTTCTCCTTGATCCGGCCTGCTACGATCCCAATCACGCCGGGGTGCCAGCCATGGCCGGATATCACCTGCACCGCCATATTGTGTTGCCCGGCCAATTGCGCTTCGGCGGCCTCCTGCACTTCGGCTTCGATGGCGCGACGTTCTTCGTTCAATTGCGAAAGTTGCGCGGCGATGACGCGGGCTTCTTCGGGATCGTCGGTGGTCAGCAGGCGCACGCCCAAAGTCGATTCGCCGATCCGCCCGCCCGCGTTGATGCGCGGGCCAAGCGCAAAGCCAAGATCGCTGGCTTGCGGTGCGCGGGTCAGGCGGCTTGCATCCATCAGTGCCGCCATCCCGATCCGGTTGCGCCGGGCGAGCACCTTGAGCCCTTGCGCCACAAAGGCGCGGTTGAGCCCGTGGAGCGCGGCAACATCGGCCACCGTGCCCAGCGCCACCAGATCGAGCAGGCCCATCAGATCAGGCTCGGCACGGGTCGCAAACCAGCCCTTGGCGCGCAAGTTTCGCACCAGCGCAATGCCCAGCAGGAAAGCAACGCCTACCGCCGCCAGATGGCCGTGGGCAGCGCCCAGATCGCTTTCGTCAAGCCGATTGGGATTGACCAATGCGGCCGTCGGCGGGAGTTCGGGCGAACATTTGTGGTGATCGACCACGATCACATCCACGCCCGCATCGCGCGCCATGCCCAGCGCCTCGTGCGCCATCGCGCCGCAATCGACTGTGACGATCAGCTGCGATCCGCTTTCCGCCAGCTTCACCAGCGCCTCTCCGCTGGGGCCGTAACCTTCGAGCAGGCGGTCGGGAATGTAATAGCCCGCCGCGTGTCCAAGTTGTCGCAGCAATTCGACCAGCAGCGCGGCACTGGTTGCGCCATCGACATCATAATCGCCGTAAATCGTCACCTGCTCTGCCGTGATGACGCATTGCGCCAATCGCTCGGCAGCGGTGTCCATGTCGCGGAAAACCGAAGGGTCAGGCAGAAACCCGCGCATGGTGGGCTGGGCATGGCGTTCAAGATCATCGGCCGCGACCCCGCGGGTCAGCAACAATTGATCAAGGATACTGCGGTCAAGCCCATGCAGGCCCTGGGCCGGCCCATCGCCCAGTTCCATATTGCCGCCGCGCCAACGCCATGCCTTGCCCGATAGCGATGCGGTAACGCCCAGCACCGGCGCCACCACTGAAGCAGAATGGGGCGAAGTTTGCGGCAAAGGAGGCTGAGCGGTGGTGGCCATGATCGCAGCTTTAGCGCAATCGCTGCACCGCCAACAGGCCGGAGCCGTTGACAATCGACAGGCCTGCGGGAAAGCCTCGGCATGATGCAGACCGAAAGCGCCGAAAATCCTGAACCTTGTGTGCTGATCATCTGGCACAGCCGCACCGGTGCCAGTGCCGCAATGGCGCGCGCTGCGGCGGATGGCGCAGGGTCTGCGGCCTTGCTGGTCAATGCTGCCGATACAGTTCCCGAAATGCTGCTGGCGGCAGATGGCTATATCTTTTGCTGCCCCGAAAACCTCGGCAGCATGAGCGGGCTGATGAAAGAGATGTTCGACTGCG
>JANQTR010000007.1 GCA_030731635.1 Erythrobacter sp.
TTGCGGCACGCAATGCGGCGGCCAAAGGCGCGCCGACGTCGGGCGATGAAAAGCAGCTGCGCGTGGCGCTCGATAATCTGTTGGCGCTGGGTGAGGCCTATCCTGATCTCAAGGCATCCGCGAATTTCCAGTCGTTGCAAAGCGACTTGGGCGATGTGGAGGATAAGCTTGCTGCTGCCCGCCGCGCCTTGAATGCGGCAGTGGCTCGTTTCAACAGCGCGCGCGAATCCTTCCCTGCGGTGCTGTTTGCCAGCACGCTCGGATTCGCCGAGGCCGATTTCCACCGGCTTGACGATAGCGAGCAGGGCAGCGTGGATCAGGTGCCCAAAATCAGCTTCTGACCGGACATCAAACCCCGAAAACTGCCGGTTTCAGTCACATTCCAGTCGTTTTTCGGGGATTGTCTTGGAAAAGCAACTTCCCGCCCCGGCGCGGACCATTTTTCGTTTGCAATTCGGCTCCCAAGCCCTATTTGCCCCGTTCCCGCTGCCCCAAGGGGACTTCCTAACCGCAAGGCAGCTTGTCGTTTTATGGTTTTCACAAACCGTTTCGGGGGTCCCTTGAGTTGCACATCTATCCTGACGCATTGGCTGTAGTCCGCGACCTTCGTCCGGACGAACCCGTTATCCTCAATCGCCCGCACGCAGCGCGGCGTGCCGCCCGTTTCTTCGTTGAGAAGTTTCCGGGCAAGGTGCTGTACGCTGTCAAAGCGAACCCTGCCGCCGACCTGATTGAGGTGCTGTGGGATGCGGGCGTGACCCATTACGACGTCGCTTCGATTGCCGAAGTGCGGCTGGTGCGCGGAATTCTTCCGCAGGCTGTGTTGTGCTTCATGCACCCGGTCAAAACCCCGGCGGCGATTACCGAAGCCTATTTCCAGCACGGCGTGCGCACCTTCAGCCTTGATTCGGTTGAGGAACTGGAGAAGATCATTGACGCTTGCCGCGATCCCTCCACGGGAGACGCACCGCGCGATCTGCGCCTGTGCGTGCGGCTGCGTGTGTCTTCGGAATATTCGGAACTCAGCCTCGCCAGCAAATTCGGCTGCGACCTGATCGAAGCGCCCGCGCTGCTTCAGGAAGCTCGCCAGCATTGCGATTGGCTGGGTGTGTGCTTCCACGTTGGCAGTCAGGCGATGACCCCGTTTGCGTTTGTGCAGGCGTTGGACCGCACCCGCGCGGCCATCGCTGAAGCATCGGTGGTGATCGACATGATCGATGTCGGTGGAGGCTTTCCGAGCGCCTATCCCGGCCTCGAACCGCCGCCGATGGAAGATTACTTCGCGATCATCGCCAAGCATTTCGAAGCCCTGCCGATCGCCTACAACGCTGAATTGTGGTGTGAGCCCGGCCGGGCGCTGAGCGCGGAATACAGTTCAATGATCGTACAGGTGAACAAGCGCCGCGGCGAAGAGCTTTACATCAATGATGGTGCTTACGGCGCGCTGTATGATGCCGCGCACGTCGCGTGGCGGTTCCCGGTGCGTGCGTTGGAAGATGACCTGATCGAAGACAACGCAGATTTCGCCTTTTACGGGCCGACCTGCGACGATGCCGATTACATGAAGGGGCCATTCCCGCTCCCCGCCGACATTCAGGCTGGCGACTATATCGAAGTCGGCATGATCGGCGCTTACGGAGCGGCGATGAAGACTGGCTTTAACGGCTATGGCGCAGCGCAGGTTGTCACCGTCGCTGATGAGCCGATGATGAGCCTGTTCAACGGCACCCGCGTGCGCGAAGCGACCGACAATGTGGTGAGCCTGCGTTAAACGCGGCTTGTCACGCCCCCGCAGCGCCTGCAGTCTGGCGCGGGCGGGGGCATTGCACCCTTGAGAAGGGAGCTTCGGGGTGATCAGAAGGCTTATCGGAAAGCTGCTCGGACGCGGTGATCCTCCGCCAAGCGAGAGCCGCATCGGCTATCTTCTCGAAATTTGTCATGACCGGGTCGAGGGGAAAGTCGAGGCTTGGGGCGGTCTGGACAAGGCCGGGTTGATCGAACGCCAGATCGCCGAGGGCGATGCCCGTATGGCGACGATGAACCTTGGCGGACATGTCCGCAGTTGTTTCGCCCTTGCGGGCCTCTACTGGGGGCAAGGGGACATCGCGAAAGCGCGTCATTACCTCGAAAAGGCGCTTGAGCGTCACGAGCGGATGGTCGCCTATTGCGACATACGCGGGCCGCTGTGGCCAAGCGAGTATTCCGACGAATCCGATGTGCGGATCGCGGCCCATTTGCTGGACCGCACCTTCGTACGAGTTCCCCGGCGGCCGCGGGATGAACCGGACCGTTACCCCTCGTTCAAAGCCATCCTCCTCGATGCGCTCGGCGACGATGTGCCGCTTGACATGGTGCGCTGGCAGGATTGGGAGGACAGCACGGTCAGAAACCGCTGGCCGAAGTTTCAGGTGGGCGAGGCGCAGTTCTATCGCCGCGCTCTGATCGGAGAATTTGCGGATGGCGCGGCGCTGCTTGCCGCGCACGAGGCCTTGTGGAAGTCCAAGGCGGGCAAGACCTTCGAGCCGGGGTGGTTCGATGGCTATGATGACAATGACCTGATTATCGATGCGCTGTTCGCCGCAATCCTCAAACGGATCGGTTGGGAAGGGCGCTATCGCCACAGCTGGCCGCACACGCTGCCTTATGATTCCACCCCTGAAACCACCCGCGAGCCTGATCGCTTTGCGCCTGTCATCGCCGCGCCTATTCCCATCGCTTCAACCGTGACAGGGGTGATCGCTGATCCGCAGGATGCGCGGCGGTTTATCGACCATCATCTGGCCAGCCAGTGCGATGACGAGGGCAATGCCTTTCCCGCCACCCGGCCTGAAAAGCAGCGCAGCAAGGTTGCCGCCGCGATGAAGGAACTGGGATGGACCCGCGATCCGGCTGCACTCGAACTGATGCGCGCCTATCGTATGGACTACGTGCTGACCCCACGCACGCATCTGTCCTTGTGCGATCCGCTGGGACGCGGAGCGGATAGCTTCAAAGGCTGGACGCAATATCTTTCCGAGGACTTCGGCCTGCATCCCGAATTGCTCGCCATCGCACAAAGCGAGGAGCCATCCGATTACATGGACCCGCAAGGGCTGTGGTATGTGCTGTGGACCAAAGATCGTAAGGTGTACGCCGTCGACCGTGACGAATGGCACGACCCCGCGCTCGCAACCCAAAATGCGCGCACGGGGCATACCGTCTGGCCGTCATATGTCAGTTTTGTCGCCTGGTGGGTCGCAGGCTAATCAGCCCCTCTCGTCAAACCCCACAAACCGCGCCGCCTCGTCCACGCTCTTGCGCTCACTGACGACCGCGTTGGCCGGAAAGTCCGGGTCGGGCCAGCCGAGTGCGACCGCTTTCATGATCACCTGATCGTCTGGAATGCCGGCGTGTTCGCGCACCACAGGGCTTTGCATGATGCCTTGCGAGTTGATCACGCAACCAAGCCCGCGCGACCATGCTGCGTTGACCAGCGCCGTCGTTACCGCGCCGCAATCGAAGGGGGTGTCGTCGCTGCCGGACAGTTCGCGGTCATAGGCGATGATCACGCACACTGGCGCGTCGAACTGGCGGAATCCGCGCAGCACCCAGTCCTGGCGCGCGTCCTTGTCGTCGCGTTCGATCCCCATTGCGGAGAACAGCTGCTTGGCGACGCCGACCTGCCGGTCGCGGTGGACGCCTGCAAAGGCTTCGCCCCGGCGGAATTCGCGGCTGTCGGGGACACCGGCGAGGATGTTTTCGGTATTGCCTTTGCGGATGCGGTCGAGCGGTTCGCCGGTGATCACATGGAAATGCCACGGCTGCGTGTTCATCGACGTTGGCGAACGCATCGCCAGCGTCAGCACCTCTTCAATCAGCGCACGCGGCACCGGCTTGTCGAGATAACCGCGAATGCTGCGGCGGCCGAGGACAACCTCGTCATAGGTCATGGTCAGGAACTTTCTGTCATTGGGGCAGGCGTGGGCGATCAATCCGATGCGTCAGCGATCACGGCATCGAGATACTGATCGGCATAATCGGTCTTGATCTCGCACCACAACAGCTTGTGATCGGAAAGCTGGTGGCGGCGGTAGTAGCTTTTGAAATAGCCTTCGGCCTGCGCCCCCGTGCGGCCCTTTTCGGTCAGCTTCGGAATCTTGGCCACGCCAACATAATGGCCCGCATCCGCGTCACGATAGACATATTTGAGCATGTCGAACGCGCCTGAGGCGCCGACCGCGAAATGGGGGTGGGCGGCCTTCGAGACGATCTGATCATAATGATGCTTGCCACCAAGGTCGGTTGCGGTGGCGGTGGTGGCGCGGGCAAAGCCGTGCTTCTCAAGTTGCTTCATCGTTTCGTGATCGGGCGATATGATGTTGAAATCGCCCAGCAACAGGTAATTGGCCTTCCAGCCGCCTTCTTCGGGATTGGCCCATTTGTCTGCGCGCGCCATGGCGATGCCTTGGGCCTTTTCGTATTCCTGCCGGTCCTTCATGAATTCGGCGATCTTGGCGATTTCAGCCTTGCGCTGCGCCATTTTGGGCGAGCTCTCGCTGCTGTCGCCGTAGTAGATGTGCACCGTCACCAGCTTGAATTCGAGCCAGCCCGAGCGGAAGGTGATGGCAAAGGGGGTGCGGGCAAATTGTACCTCGGTGGACCCCGGCGTCCCGTCATTGGTGGCGATACCATAGCCGGGTGGCAGCACAACCTCGCCCACTTCCTTCAGGAACTGCACCTTTTCCTTCCGGAACAGGAAGGCGAGCCGCTCGTCATTGCCGGCGTCCTTGGGGCCATTGCCGGTCGGCTTGCCGGAGGTGTCGCTGACGACATAGTCCCAGCCATCGCCGAGGTAATCCTCGACCAGCTCGTTGAGCTTCTTGAGGTTTCGATTGACCTCCTGCACCGCCACCAAATCGAAGTGATCAATGATCTCAGCGATGTAGAGCATCGATTCGACCGAGCGATCATAGCCGCCCGAATTGCCGAAATGCATGATGTTCCAGGTGGCGAGGCGCAGGCTATGTTCGTTGGTCTGGCTATGGATGTCGTTGCGCAGCCCGTCCCGCAGGCCTTTCAGGCGTTCGGCCACAAATTTGCGATGGGCTGCACTTTCCTTGAAGCCCCAGCGAACTCGATGAATCATGGCCATTATGCGTTCCCTCAAACGGTCGGAACGGATAATGAGCCATCACGCCGCTTCGCGCAATCTGATCTCCAGCCGGTCCCAGATTTCCACCAGTGCTTCGGTCAGCTCGTCCATCATCGGTTCGGTGTGGTGCGGGCCGGGGGTGAAACGCAGGCGCTCTGTCCCGCGCGGCACGGTCGGGAAGTTGATCGGCTGCACATAGACGCCGTATTCCGCCAGCAGAATATCGCTGATCTTCTTGGCGCGCACCGGATCGCCGACCATCAGCGGCACGATATGCGTAACAGAATCCATCACCGGCAGGCCCGCCTCGGCGAATTTCAGCTTCAGCAGTGCAGCGGCGCGCATTTGCGCGTTACGCTCGACACTGCTTTCCTTGAGGTGCTTCACCGAAGCCAGCACCCCTGCCACCAACACCGGCGATAGCGAGGTCGTGAAGATGAACCCCGGCGCGTAGGAGCGGATGCAGTCCACTACCTTGTTACTAGCTGCGATATAGCCGCCCATCACGCCGAATGCCTTCCCCAGCGTGCCTTCGATGATGTCGATCCGGTGGGCCGCGCCGTCACGTTCCGAAATCCCGCCGCCGCGTGCGCCGTACATGCCGACCGCGTGGACTTCGTCGATATAAGTCAGCGCGTTGTATTTTTCGGCAAGGTCGCAGATCGCGTGGATCGGGGCGATATCGCCGTCCATCGAATAGACGCTTTCAAACGCGATCAGTTTCGGAGTGTCGGGGTCTTCGGCCGCCAGCAATTCTTCGAGATGGGCGACGTCATTGTGCCGGAATACCCGCTTGGGGCAGCCCGAATTGCGGATGCCCGCGATCATGCTGGCGTGGTTCAATTCGTCCGAAAAGATCACGCAGCCCGGCAGCAAGCGCGCCAGCGTGGACAGCGTCGCATCGTTCGAGACATAGCCCGAGGTGAACAGCAGCGCTGTATCCTTGCCATGCAGATCGGCAAGCTCACGTTCCAGTTCAACATGGAAATGCGTGTTGCCGCCAATATTGCGCGTGCCGCCTGACCCTGCGCCAACATCATGCAGCGCGGCTTCCATCGCGCCGATCACCTTTTCGTGCTGTCCCATGCAAAGGTAATCGTTGGAACACCACACCGTGATCGGCTTGGGCCCGTTATGCCCGTGGAAACAGCGCGCGTTGGGATAGGCGCCCTTGTTGCGCATGATATCGATGAAGACGCGGTAGCGGCCTTCTTCATGCAGCCGGTCAATCGCCTGGTCGAAAATCTGATCGTAGTTCACACGCGGCTCTTTGTGCTGAGGGCGGGCCGAAATGCGGGCCTGCCTGTTCCTGTTCCCGAACGTCTGCGCTCATAACCCACAAGTGGGGTAAATGTTTCGCGGTTATCTAGGTCAGGGTAATCGCTTTTGCCACCGCGATGTTTGCGAGCGTTTCGCAAGGGGTTGGCACCGATCAGAATGCTTCGGCAGCGCCAAATCTGCGCGCGGCAAGCGCGGCTTGCAGCCCATCTGCACCTGACAGCGGCCCGGTGACGACAAAACGGTTGGGGCCGGTGGCGGTGAAGCTCTGCCCTTCGAGCAGATGCGCTATCCGCCGCGCGATGCCCGCCGCGCCATCGATTTGCGTGACCCCTTCGCCAAAGGCTGCGGCGAGTTCTTCAGCCAGCAGCGGGAAGTGCGTGCAGGCCAGCACCAGCGTGTCGATCTCAGACCCTCCCGGCATCGCGGCAAGGCGCGCGTGGACATCAACGATCAGCGCCGGGTCAACCGGCTGCCCGCGCAGCTTGGCCTCAGCCGCGGCGACAAGGCCGGGCGCCGCCACTCGCAGCAGGCGCGTGCCATTGCCGAACTTCTCCTCAAGATCATCGACATAGGCCTGCCGGATGGTCGCGTCTGTCCCGACCAGACCGATGGTGCCCGTTTGGGTAAGCGCGGCGGCAGGTTTGATCGCAGGCACAGTGCCGACCACCGGAATTTCCAGCACATCGCGCACCATGCCCAGCGCAATGGTGCTGGCGGTGTTACAGGCGATACAGGCGAGGCGCGGCTGAAACCGCTCCGCCATCCGGCCCAGCAATCCTGCGACCCGCGTAGCAATTTGCGCTTCGGTCTTGGTGCCATAGGGCAGGCCGGCAAGGTCGGCGGCGTAGATCACCGGCGCATCGGGCAGCACCTTGCGCAAGGCATCATAGACGGTCAGCCCGCCAACGCCGGAATCGAACAACAGGATCGGGGAGGCGGCGTTCACGAAAATTCCTCTACCGTTCACCCTAAGCTTGTCGAAGGGTCGTTCTTGTCTCTATCGCTGCGCTAGAAGAAAATGCAGTGCTTCGACAAGCTCAGCATGAACGGAGTTATTGGTGGAACCATTTCTCGCCGCGTTACTGGGCTTTGCGCTCGGCTCAATACCATTCGGCCTGATCCTGACCCGCGCGGCCGGGCTGGGTGATGTGCGCAACATTGGCAGCGGCAGCATTGGCGCAACCAACGTGCTGCGCACCGGGAACAAAGGGCTGGCGGCGGCAACCGTGCTACTTGATGCGGCCAAGGCGGCGGTTCCGGTGCTGGTGGCACAGGCAATCTGGCCGGGTAGCGCGGAGGTTGTTGGGGCCATCGCAGCCGTTGCAGCGGTGGCGGGGCATTGTTTCACCCCGTGGCTCGCCTTCAAGGGCGGCAAGGGATTTGCGAGCGCGGCGGGTGCGCTGCTGGCGCTGGCGTGGCCCGCGATGCTGGCCTGCGCGGCGATCTGGGCGGCGGTGCTGTTTGTCAGCCGGATTTCGTCGGTATCGTCGATGGTGACGGTGGTTGCAGCGCCTGCGGTGGCTTGGGGGTTGGGTTATGGCCAAGCCATTGCCCCGCTGATCGCCATTGCCGCAATCGTGCTGGTGCAGCACCGCGCCAATATCGGCCGATTGATGCGCGGGGAGGAGCCCAAGATTGGCTCCGGCAAGCCGTGAAGCAGAGCCGCATCTGATGGGGAGCGCCTAATGGAGCATCAGGGGTCGCAGCCAGTGCTCTCACGCCAAGAACTGACGCAGGCCGAGGCTTTCGCGCGCATTCGCTTGC
>JANQTR010000008.1 GCA_030731635.1 Erythrobacter sp.
GCCCAGCCGCGACGGTCGGCTGCGCTGGCGGTGCTGCGCGCGCCCGATGTGCCCTCGATTCTGTTCGAAAGCGGGTTCGTGACCAGCCGGGCTGACCGTGCGCGCCTCACCACCGCGCAGGGCCGTGCGCAATATGCCGGGGTGCTGGCGCGTGCGGTGCGGGTATATTTCGCGCGCCGAGCCGATCTTGGGCCAGATGCAGAACTCCGTGGTGAGTAGCGCTTCAAATCGGCTAGCATTGCTGCCCGCCCGCGTGCTAGTTGCGCCGCGTTCATGACTGACCAAGCATCACCTGACGCGCCCCTCTCCACCTGGGCTTACCTGCGTTACCGCGTGAACCGCGATATCGGCGGCGTGCTGGCGTGGTTCGGCGAAAAGTGGCGTCAAAGCCGTTTGTTCAAACTGGCTGCCATCGCATTCGGCATGTTTCTGGCGTTGTGGATTGCGGTGTTTGTGTGGCTGGCAAATGACCTGCCCGAAGCCAAAGCGTTGCTGACCTATGAAACCCCGCTGCCCACCGTGGTCCGCGGCTTCGATGGCGAAATCGTCCATTCCTACGCACGTGAACGCCGCGTGCAGCTGCAATTTGCCGATTTCCCCGAGCAGCTGATCGAGGCCTATTTGGCGGCTGAGGACAAGACGTTCTTCAGCCACGGCGGGGTCGATTTTTTCGGCACTGCCAATGCGGTGTTTGATTATGCCACCAAATTCGGCTCGGGTGAGCGCGCGGTGGGCGGTTCGACCATTACCCAACAGGTCGCCAAAAACCTGCTGCTGAGCGATGAATATTCGGTCACCCGCAAGCTCAAGGAAATGATCCTTGCCGGGCGGATCGAACAGGTGCTGACCAAGCAGGAAATCCTTGAGCTCTATCTCAACGAAATTCCGCTTGGGCGGCGTAGCTTTGGGGTGCAGGCTGCGTCCCGCGCCTATTTCGACAAGGATGTGGACGAGCTGGAATTGCACCAGATGGCGTTCCTCGCGATTTTGCCCAAGGCACCCGAACGCTATGGCCGCAAAGGTCAGGAAACCGCCGCGCTTGACCGCCGCAACTTTGTGCTCGGTCAGATGGAAGCGAATGGCTTTATTACCGGGTCTGAACGCCGAGCAGCGGCGGCGATGCCGCTCGGCCTCGTCACGCAGCGCAAGGAGCGCAGCGTCGATGCGGGATATTTCCTCGAAGAAGTCCGCCGCGAATTGATCGATCGGTTTGGCGAAACGGCCGAAGATGGCGGAAACAGCGTCTATGCGGGCGGGCTGTGGGTGCGCACGTCGCTCGATCCCGAAATGCAACTCGCCGCGCGCGATGCCTTGCGCGAAGGGTTGCTACGCTATCAGGGCGGGCGCGCATGGAGCGGGCCGATTGCCACAATCGATGTCAGCAGCGGCGATTGGGCGGGGCAGCTCGCCAGTTCGCCGCTTGGTGTCAATTACAAGGACTGGCGCGTCGGCGTGGTCACCAGCCGAAACGGATCATCGGCACGGATCGGCTTTGCTGATGGGGCGGAAGCACCGCTGACAGGCTTGCCCAATGGGCTGAAACCCGGTGATGTGATCGCGGCGAACCCGGCAGGCAGCGGGTGGCAGGTGCGCACCATTCCCGCAGCGCAAGGCGCACTGGTCGTGCAGGCCGCGCAATCGGGCCGTGTTCTGGCAATGCAGGGCGGGTTCGATAACCGCCTGTCCGATTTCAACCGCGCCACCCAGGCGCAGCGCCAACCCGGTTCGACCATCAAGCCGTTCGTCTATGCTGCCGGGCTGGATAGCGGGATGACCCCTTCGACCCAGATCGATAACTCGCGGTTCTGTTACTATCAGGGCGCAAACCTTGGCGAAAAATGCATTCGCGGCGGACGCAGCGGGCAGTTCCCGATGCGTTATGGGCTTGAACAATCCCAGAATATCATGACCGTCCAGATCGGCATGACCGCAGGGATGTCTAATGTCGTGAAGGAGATCGAAAAGCTCGGGATTGGCAAATTCCCGGCCTATCCCTCCACCGCCTTGGGCGCGGGGGAAACCACGCTGGTCAAGATGGTGGCTGGCTACAGCGCGCTCGCCAACCATGGCCGCCTGAATACGCCGACGGTGGTCGATTATGTGCAGGACCGGCGCGGCAAGGTGCTGTGGCGCGCTGATCTGCGCAATTGCCGCGGTTGCAACATGGCGAAATGGGATGGCAAGCCGATGCCGCGGATCGGGATCAAGGGCACCCAGGCCATGGATGCGCGCACCGCGTTTCAGGTGATGCACATGCTGCGCGGCGCGGTTAGCCGAGGGACGGCAACGATTTTGAACCCGCTCGGCCTGCCGCTGTTCGGCAAGACGGGCACCACTACCGGGCCCAAGGATGTTTGGTTCATCGGCGGCACCCAGCAATATATTGCGGGCGCTTATGTGGGCTTTGACCAACCGCGCAATCTGGGCGGTTATGCCTTTGGCGGCACCATCTCGGCGCCGATCATCAAAAGCCTGATCGAAAAAACCCGCAAGCGCTGGTCTGACCTGCCGCCGGTCGCTCCCAATGGTGTGCGGATGGTGCGGGTTGACCGGCGTACAGGCAAGCAGGTGTTCGATGGCTGGCCTACCGATGATCCAAAATCGGCGATCATCTGGGAAGCCTTCAAGCCGGATACTGAACCAGAGCGTTACACCCGGCAGGACGAAATCGCCGCGCGCCGTAACGAAATCCTCCAATTGATCCGTGCCGGGCGCAAGAATGCCGAAAGCGCGGTGATCGATGAGCCTGAGGAAGAGCCGGTCGGTTCCGTTGAGGAACAGGGCGCGGGCTTATGATCTGCGCGGTCTGCTGGAACCGGGTGAGGGCTGGCGGGTTAGGCTGACATGAACCGCGCCATGACAATCCTCGCCGCCGCTTCGCTGACACTGTTCAGCGCCGCTGCTCTTACCACCACCGCCGTGGCTGAATTGCCGCAAGGTGGGAAAGCCCCGGCTTTTGCCACCCAGGCTGCACTGGCGGGCAAAGAGTTCGGCTTTTCGCTGAATGCTGCGCTCGCAAAAGGGCCGGTGGTGCTCTATTTCTATCCCAAAGCGTTTACGCAGGGCTGCACACTCGAAGCCAACGCCTTTGCTGAGGCGATGCCGAAGTTCGCAGCTGCTGGCGCGAGCGTGATCGGGATGTCGAATGATGATATCGATACACTGAAACGCTTTAGCCGCGAACATTGTCGCGATGCTTTCCCCGTTGGGGTCGCCTCGCCCAAGATCATGGCCGCCTATGATGTGGCGGGTAGCGGTTCGGGCTATGCCAGCCGCACGTCTTATGTGATCGCGCGCGATGGCCGGATTGTTGCGGTTCATTCCAACGCCGACTATCGCGGCCATGTGGAAAAAACGCTGGCTGCAGTACGCGCGCTTAAGAAGTAGCGGGGCTGCTGCGCGCGCAGCGCTTTACAATCGCGCCGCCAACGCTAAGCGGAGCCGACTTTTTTGGCGTGACTGAAGGATAGATCATGCGGGCCGAGGCCCAAGCCTACATCAACCGGATCGAAGCGGCGCTGGCGCTGGTGCGCCTGTCGCTCGACTGGGATCGCGCGCTGCGGCGGCTCGATGAACTCAACGCACGGGTGCAGGATCCCACGCTTTGGGACAATCCCAAACAGGCCCAGGCCATCAGTCGCGAGCAAAAGACGCTCGAAACGGCGGTCAATACCGTCAACGAAATCGCCGCCGAAATGGCCGACGCGGTCGAATTCATCGAAATGGGTGAGGCCGAAGGCGAAGACAGCATCGTCGAGGACGGGCTGAAAACGCTCGACCGGCTCGCTGACCGGGCGGATGCCGACAAGGTGCAGGCGCTGCTTTCAGGCGAAGCCGATGGCAATGACACCTATCTCGAAATCCACGCAGGCGCGGGCGGCACGGAAAGTCAGGACTGGGCCGAAATGCTGTTTCGCATGTATGGCCGCTGGGCCGAACGGCGCGGGTTCAAGGTTGAAACGGTCGAATATCAAAGCGGCGATCAGGCCGGGATCAAATCCGCCACCTTGCTGATCAAGGGTGAGGGCGCCTATGGCTATGCCAAGACCGAAAGCGGCGTCCACCGGCTTGTCCGGATCAGCCCCTACGACAGCAGCGCCCGCCGCCACACCAGCTTTTCGAGTGTGTGGGTCTATCCGGTGATCGACGACACTTTTGAAATCGACATTAACCCCGCCGACCTGAAGATCGACACCTACCGTGCGTCGGGCGCGGGCGGGCAGCACGTCAACACGACCGATTCCGCGGTGCGCATCACCCACCAGCCATCGGGCATCGTGGTCGCTAGCCAGCAGGATCGCAGCCAGCACAAAAACCGCGAAATCGCGATGAACATGTTGAAAGCGCGACTTTACGAAGCGGAAATGCGTGCGCGTGAAGCTGCGGCGAGCGGCGAGTATCAGGAAAAGAGCGAGATTGGCTGGGGCCACCAGATCCGGTCTTATGTCTTGCAGCCCTATCAGATGGTCAAGGACCTGCGCACCGGGGTGGTTTCAACCGCGCCCGACGCGGTGCTTGACGGGGCGATTGATCCGTTCATTTCGGCTGCGCTGGCGCAGCGTGTGACCGGCGAGACGGTCGAGATCGAGGATGTGGAATAGTTGTGGCGGGTCTGCGCGCGCTGTTGATCGGGGCGGCGGGGCTGGCTGCGCTTGCGCTGGCTGGGTGCGACCAGATGATGCCGGTCACCACCGACAGGCCTGACACGGCGATTGAATTCCCTCAGCCAGACCGCCCGGTCGCCAAGGTCGTCTCGAACGAGTTCTCCAACGAGGACACGCGCGATGAACGCGGCGAGGCGAAGGTGGTGATGGACCTCGCCAATATCCGCCCCGGAATGACCATTGCCGATATCGGCGCGGGGGAGGGCTACTACACCGTCCGCCTGGCTGAACGGGTGGGGCCGGATGGCCGCGTGCTGGCGCAGGATATCAGCCGCGAGGCGCTGGAACGGCTTGGCCGCCGGGTCGAGCGGGACCGGCTTGAAAACATCTCGATCAAACCGGGCGAACCAGCCGATCCGCAGCTGCCAACCGATAGTTTTGACCGGATATTCATGGTGCATATGTACCACGAAGTGACCGATCCTTACGCCTTCCTGTGGCGGATGTGGCCCGCCCTTAATGCGGGTGGCCAGATCATTGTCGTGGAAAGCGAAACGCCGGTGGGCCGCCACGGCTTGCCGCACACCTTGTTGTTCTGCGAATTTGAAGCGGTGGGTTATGTGCTGGTCGAATATGTAGAACGACCTGATATCAAAGGCTATTATGCAAGGTTCGAACGCGGAAAGGCACGGACCAAGCCAACCGCGATCAGCGCCTGCAAGGCTGGATAAGGCCGGCATCGCCGCAGTGTTGCGGCATGGCGGATGCAAGACTATGGCGAAAAATCGAGAGACAGCGCCAATCGTGCGCGAAGGGGATTATTCATTGTTCAAGGGATTGAGCCCGATCATTTATGGCGGGCGTGAAGTTTGGCCGGTTGTCGAAGGCGGCAAGGGTGTATCGGCTACCAATCATGCCAGTTCTGGCGCATGGGCGGCAGCGGGCGGTATTGGCACGGTCAGCGCGGTCAACGCCGATAGCTATGATGCGGACGGCAATCCGATCCCGCAAATCTATCACGGTGCCACCCGCGCCGAACGCCATCAGGAACTGATCCGTTACGCCATTGATGGCGCGACCACGCAGGTCAAACAGGCCTATGAAATGGCCGGCGGCAAGGGTGCGATCAATATCAACGTGCTGTGGGAAATGGGCGGGGCCCAGGCCGTGCTTGAAGGGGTGCTGGAAAACACCCGCGGCATGGTGACCGGCGTCACCTGCGGCGCGGGCATGCCTTATAAACTGGCGGAAATCGCGGCGCGGTTCAACGTCTGCTATCTGCCCATCGTCAGTTCCGGACGGGCATTCCGCGCGCTGTGGAAGCGGTCGTATCACAAGGTGCCTGATCTGATGGCGGCGGTGGTCTATGAAGACCCGTGGCTGGCAGGCGGGCACAATGGCCTCTCCAACGCCGAAGACCCGACCAAACCCGAAGACCCATACCCCCGCGTCAAGGTGCTGCGCGACATGATGCGCGCCGAGGGCGTCAGCGATGACGTGCCGATCGTAATGGCGGGCGGGGTGTGGTACCTGCGCGAATGGAACGATTGGATCGACAATCCCGAGCTCGGCAAGATCGCCTTCCAGTTTGGCACGCGGCCCTTGCTGACGCAGGAAAGCCCGATCCCGAAAATCTGGAAAGACATGCTGCGCACCGTCGAACCTGGTGATGTGCTGCTGCACAAGTTCTCGCCCACCGGGTTCTATTCGAGCGCGGTGAAGACCCCGTTCCTGTATGATCTGATGCACCGTTCCGAGCGCCAGATTCCGTTTTTCAAGCGTGGGCAGGAAGAAGGCACCGTGCAGCTTGGCGAAGACGGCAAGGCGCGCAGTTTCTGGCTGCGGCCCGAAGACAAGGCCAAGGCTGAAATGTGGATGCGCGCCGGGCATACCGAACCGCTCAAGACGCCTGACGACACCATCGTCTTCGTTGCGCCTGACGCGCGTGACACGATCCGCAAGGATCAGCAGGATTGCATGGGGTGTCTTTCGCATTGTGGTTTTTCGAGCTGGAAAGACCACGATGATTTCACCACCGGGCGTCTGGCCGATCCGCGCAGCTTCTGCATCCAGAAGACGTTACAGGACATCGCCCATGGCGGCGATCCGGACAACAACCTCGCGTTTGCAGGCCACGCTGCCTACCGGTTCAAGACCGATCCGTTCTTCTCCAACGGCTACACGCCGAGCGTGGGCGAGTTGGTTGAGCGGATTTTGACGGGGGATTGATGGGCATGGCGGCGCGGGATGATAATGCTCCGCCGCCGCTTTCGCTCTGGCTCGCTGAACTGCCTAATACACTGCCGATCATCCTCAGCCCGCTGCGCCGCGCCCGCCGGGTTGCGGCGGCAGCGGTTGGCGGCGGACGGCCGGTGCTGGTGTTCCCCGGCATCCTGTCGAGCGACAGTTCCACCGCGCTGCTGCGCCGCACGCTGGATCAGGCGGGCTATCATTCGCATCCATCACAGCTTGGATTTGTGACCGGGATCACGCCGGAAACCTTGGCCAAGGCGGAGGCGCGGCTTGGTGCGCTCGCCAAGGCAGAAGGGCGCAAGGTGGCGCTGCTTGGGTGGAGCCTTGGCGGTATTTACGGAAGGGTGTTGGCGCAGCGCCACCCAGATATGGTTGAATTGGTCATGACGTTGGGCACCCCTTTTTCAGGTGATCGCCGGGCCAACAATGCGTGGCGGGTGTACGAGGCGCTCAACAATCACAAGGTCGATGCATCGCCGCTGCCCGATGATCCGTCGATCAAACCACCCGTACCGACAATTGCACTGTGGTCTCGGCGCGACGGGGTGATTGCACCCGCATCAGCGCGCGGTTTGCCGCATGAGCGTGATGCCGAGGTAGAAGTGCCGTTCCGACACTTTGCAATGGGATCAAGCCGTCCGGCGATCGCCCGGATTGTTCAAGAGCTGAACGCGCGGCTCTCCTGCTAACCCCGCACCAGCGCCGTCAGCACCTGATCCGGCGGCCTGTGCCCGTCGGCCCACATGCGGATATTGGCGATCACCTTGTGGCCCGAATCCTCGCGGCCCTCGGCGGTGGCGCTGCCGATGTGGGGGAGGGTCATGACGTTGGGGTGCGCGATCAGGCGCGGGTCGACGTGCGGCTCGTCCGGGTAGACGTCCAGCCCTGCGCCAGCCAGATGCCCTGATTGCAGCGCCGCGATCAGCGCTTCTTGATCGATCAATTCGCCGCGCGCGGTGTTGATGATGCTGCTGCCCGGCTTCATCAATGCGATCCGCCGCGCGTCTACCAGCCCGCGGTTATCCTCACTCAACGGGCAATGCAGCGTCAGGATATCAGCCTCGGCCATCAACGCATCGACGTCTGCCACGTAACGCGCGCCCAGCATCCGTTCGAGCGCTTCGGGCAGGGGCTTGCGATTATAATAGGCGATTTCCAGCCCGAAAGCACGGGCGCGGTGGGCGACCGCCTGACCGATCCGCCCCATCCCGACGATGCCCAGCACCTTGCCCGCCAGCTTGCGTCCGAGCAGCCCTGAGGGCGCCCAGCCGGTCCACTCGCCGCGCCGCACCAGCCCTGTGCC
>JANQTR010000009.1 GCA_030731635.1 Erythrobacter sp.
TCGTTGCGGTAGGGGTTATCTGGGTTGCAGCAAGCAGCGTGCACTTCGTCCAGCCGGGTGAACAGGCCGTGGTGACGTGGTTTGGCGGCAAATATCGCACCACGCTCGATTCGGGCACCAACATCACCGCGCCTTGGCCGATCAACACAGTCGAGAAGGAAAATGTGACTCAGGTTCGGCTGGAAGAAGTGCCCGGCACCAAAACCGAAAAGCTGATCCTGACCGGCGACCAGAACCTGGTCGATCTGTCCTACCTGATCCGCTGGAATATCTCCGACCTTACGCTCTACAAGTATCAGCTGTCCGATCCGGGCAATGCGCTGCTCGAAATTGGTGAGGCTGCGATGCGCGGGGCGGTGGCCCGGCAGGATCTCGACACGGTGCTGACCGGTGAAGGCCGCGCCGAAATTGAACAGGATGTGCGCGATAAGATGCAGGCGCGGCTTGACGCTTATCGTTCGGGGATCAGCGTGCAGGGCATCGAAATCAACAAGGTCGATCCGCCATCACGCGTTGAAGAAGCGTTCAAGGACGTATCCTCAGCCCAGCAGGATGCCGACGCCGCGATCAACCGTTCGCGCGCAGTGGCGCAACAATTGCTCGCCCGGGCGCAGGGCGATGCGAGCGAATTCAACAACATCTATGAAGAATACAAGCTCGCTCCCGAAGTGACCCGCCGCCGATTGTATTATGAAACCATGGAATCGGTGCTGTCCAAGACCGACAAGACCATCGTCGAATCCGGCAATGTCACCCCGTACCTGCCGCTGCCCGAGCTGAAACGCCGCGCGCAGCCGCCCGCGCAGCCGCAGGGAGAGTAATGCGATGAACAGTGTGCTTGAGAACTACAAAGCGCTCGTGATTGCTGCCATCATTGTCGTGGTGGCACTCGCAGCGAGCATCGTGATCGTTCCCGAAACTCACCAGGCGGTGGTGATCCGTACCGGCCAGCCTGATCGGGTGTTTAACCGCTTTCGTCCCGATAAACCCTATGGCGAGACCGGCGCAGGCATCCAGCTTCGCATCCCGTTTGTCGAAGAGGTGCGGATGATCGATAGGCGGGTGCTCGATCTTGATATGGAACGCACGCAGGTGCTGTCCAACGATCAGCAGCGCCTGCAGGTCGATGCCTATGCCCGCTATCGCATCATTGATCCGGTTAAGCTGGTCGAACGCGCTGGAACCGAGGCCCAACTCGAATCGCAGTTGCTGCCGATCCTAACCTCGGTGCTGCGGCAGGAATTGGGACGTCGGCCATTTTCGGCGCTGATCAATGCTGAACGTGGAACGGCGATGACCAATATCACCAAGACGCTCGATCGGCAGGCGCGCAATTACGGCGCGCAGGTGCTGGACGTGCGGATCAAGCGAGCTGACCTGCCCGAAGGCCGCCCGCTGGATGCCGCCTTCACCCGGATGGAAACCGACCGTCAGGAAGAAGCCGCCACCATCCGCGCTGCTGGTCAGCGCGACGCGCAGATCATTCAGGCCGAAGCCTCGGCCGCTGCAGCGCGGACGTATGCTGATGCTTATGGAAAAGACCCGGAGTTCTACGACTTCTATCGTGCGATGCAGAGCTACCGTCAGACCTTCCTGACCGGTGAAGGACAAAGCGCAATGGTGCTATCGGAGGACAGCGAGTATTTCCGTCAGTTCCGGGGGAAACGCTAGGTCATTCGACTAAGTGCCAATCAAGGGCGCTGAACGGCGCAAGCGTTCAATCAGCGTTCAGGCCCAAAAGGTGCATTTGCGACAGGCAGCCAACCATCCGGCTGGCGCTAAAATTGGTTTGAGGAACGCAGCGGCATCCCCGCGCATTCCTGTTTTGGATAAGGACCAAAAGGACGTGAACAACGTGCGCTACGTATACGGACTTTCGAGCGCGCTGCTGGTGGGCGGCGCTGCCATTTCGCTGATCACCGGCACACCGCTGGGCGCGCAGGTCGCGCAAAATGATGGTGCGGTAATGGACCGGGTGGTGCCGGTCGTGGGCGCGCCGGCCAGCTTCGCCGATCTCACCGCACAATTACAGCCCGCAGTGGTCAACATCGCCACGCGGCAGCGGATCGAAGTTGCCAATAATCCATTTGCCGGCACTCCTTTTGCTGAGCTGTTCAACCGCCGTCAGGGCGGCGGCAGCGGCGCTCAGCCGCAAACGCGTGAGGCGCAATCGCTGGGATCAGGGTTCATCATCTCAGCCGACGGCTATGTCGTTACCAACAACCATGTGATCTCGCCGCCCGACACACGGGCGAAGCTGGAATCGATCACCGTCACACTGACAGACGGCACCGAATACGAAGCCGAATTGGTCGGCGCCGATGCCGCATCCGATCTCGCCGTTCTCAAGATCAAGGCGAACCGGCCGCTACCGTTCGTGACCTTTGGCGATTCGAGCGCCGCACGCGTGGGCGAATGGGTGGTGGCGATTGGCAACCCCTTTGGACTCAGCGGAACCGTCACGAGCGGGATCATCTCTGCAGTTTATCGCAACACCGGGCAGGGCGGTGCCTATGACCGTTTCCTTCAAACCGATGCCAGCATCAACCGCGGCAATTCGGGCGGACCGTTGTTCGACATGCGCGGCAATGTGATCGGCATCAACAATGCGATTTTTTCGCCTTCAGGCGGCAGCGTGGGGATCGGCTTTGCCATCCCGTCGGAAATCGCCGCGCCGATTGTCGAGCAACTGCGCGCCGGACGCGAGATCCAGCGCGGCTACCTCGGTGTTGGTCTGGCCCCGATTGACGAAGATTTCGCAGCATCGCTCGGCCTGCCCAAAAAGCGCGGTGAGTTGGTGCAGACGGTGCAGGATGATAGCCCGGCATCGCGCGCAGGGTTCAAGCCCGGCGACATCGTCACCAAGGTCAATAGCAAGGACGTCACGTCTGAACAGACCGTGTCGTTCCTGGTCGCCAATCTGGAACCGGGCGCGCAGGTGCCGGTCGAATTGTTGCGCGATGGCAAGCAGGTCGCTCTCAACGTGACGCTTGGCAAGCGCCCGAGCGAGGCGGAATTGCAGGCCCAGGCCCAGACCTTCGATCCCGATGCTGAAGAACCCATGGCACCGGGCGAATCTGATGGCACGATCGAAGAAAAGCTCGGCCTGCAGGTGCTCGGCATGACCCCACAAATCGCCCGCTCGCTGGGCGTTCCTGCCGATACCAAGGGCGTGGTGATCGGCACGGTCGATCCCAATTCGGATGCCGCGCGCAAGGGCTTGCGCCGCGGGGACATCATCCTGTCGGCCAATTACCAGGAGGTCACATCGATTGAGACGTTGCTGACGCAAGTGGAGGCGGCTGAAAGCGAAGGGCGCGAGGCTATCCTGCTGCGTGTTCAGCGGCGCAATTCACCTCCGGCGTTCTTGCCGATCCGGCTGCGCTGATCGCGCCAACCGTCGATTGAAAAAGGGCGCCGGGAGATGGTCCCGGCGCCTTTTTCATGTCAGAATTCCAGAGGTTTGAGGGCGGGTTGCTGCGGAGGCGCGGGCGGTGGGCGGCGCGGTTGACGCGGGATTTCGCCGCCGGTCGCCTCTTCCAGGAAATCATTGCTGGCAGCAGGCGGGGCATCGGGATTTCGTTCTCCCTCGACCCCGAACGGGGTTTCCGCCGGGTCGCGCCGCGACGGCTCGATCAGATTGCCCTGTTCATCAATGAAGTAATAATCATCCGGATCGCCGAACAGTGCTTCCTCGTCCGGTTCAAGCTGCCATTCGGGTAGGTCGAGCGTGATGTCGAATTCCTCGACCGGGCGGTTCTTGACCGCAAATCGCATATAGGACGCGAACGCTTGCGCTGGCGCCCGCCCGCCTTGCAGGCCTGGCACCGGCTTGGCATCATCGCGGCCCATCCACACTCCGGTGGTGATGCCGCTGGAAAAGCCGATGAACCAGCCATCCTTGTTTGATGATGTGGTGCCGGTCTTGCCAGCCACGGGCCGTCCGATTTGCGCCGCGCGGCCGGTGCCGGTCTGCACCGCCGCCTGCAACAGATCGGTCATCCCGGCGACCACGTGATCGGGGATTTGCTGCACCTTGCGCGGTGCTTCGCGGCGGTACAACACATCACCGCTCGCGCCGGTGACTTTGGTGATCCCATAGGGTTGGACGACCACCCCCTTGGAGGAAATTCCGGCAAAAGCCTGTGTCATTTCGATTACCCGAACCTCGGATGATCCGAGCACCATCGACGGGAAGGTGGCCACTTCTGAAGTGATCCCGAACCGCCGCGCCATCGAAGCGACGGTGCCGAACCCGACTTCATTGCCAAGCTGAGCCGCCACAGTGTTGATCGAAAAGGCAAAGGCGGTGCGGACATCGGTTTCACCGACATTGCGACCATTGGAATTGCGCGGGCTCCAGCCATCGATCGTGACAGGGGTATCAACCACCTTGTCTTCAGGCGTATAGCCCGCCTCCAGCGCGGCGAGATAGACGAACAGCTTCCACGATGAACCCGGCTGGCGGAGCGCGGTCGTGGCTCGGTTGAAATTGCTCTCGACATAATCGGTTCCGCCCACCAACGCGAGGATCGCCCCGTCGCGGTCAAGGCTGACGAGCGCGCCTTGCGCTCCGTCTGGTGTGTTCGCCTCGATCGAAGCGGTTGCGGCGCGCTGCATCCCGATGTCGAGCGTGGTCCACACCTCAATCGGTTCATAGGTTTCGGGCAGAATGATATCGAGCTGCGGCAGCACCCAATCGGTGAAATAACGCGCCGAATTCTGTCCCTCTTGTTGCTTTAGCTGCACCGCGCTGACATCAACCGCCGCCTGATCGGGGCTGATAAAGCCCTGCTCACGCATCAGCCGCAGCACCACCTGTGCGCGATCGACTGCGGCCTGCACGTCGGCCGTCGGTGAATAGCGACTGGGCGCCTTGACCAGCCCGGCGATGATCGCAGCCTCCTCGACGCTGAGGTTGGTGGCCGGGTGGCTGAAAAATTTGCGGCTGGCGGAATCGATGCCGTAAGCTCCGCCGCCGAAATAGACCTTGTTGAGATAGAGTTCGAGGATTTGTTCCTTTGAGAATTTCCATTCCAGCGCCATCGCCAGCACCGCTTCACGCGCCTTGCGGTCAAGCGAGCGGTTGTTGTTGAGGAACAGGTTGCGGGCCAGCTGCTGGGTGATGGTCGATGTGCCGCCCAGCCGCGCGCGCGACCCGGTCACGCCTTCGATCAGCGCGCCCGTAAGGCGTACTGGATCAACCCCGAGATGCGACTGAAAGCGCTTGTCTTCCACCGCGATCATCGCGTTGGTCATGTTTTCGGGAATGTCTTCGTAGTCGAGCCATTCGCCAAAGCTTGGCCCCAATTCGACCAACTCGCGCCCGTCTCGCGCGCGTACCACGATGGTCTGGCCTGGCTGGGTGGCTTGCAGCGCGGCATAGCTCGGCAGGGATTGCGCGGCGAAACCGACAGCAAAAGCGACGAACACCGCGCCAAGCAGCGCCAGCGCGCCGCCCCACATCACGACGCGCTTCAGCCACAGGCGCCAGCGCGGCGTCGGTCCGGCGCCTTTCGGCTGGCCAGATGACGTTGCCGAGGCCGGTGAGGCTGACCGCTCCGCTGCTGCCCGCCGCGTTCCGCGCGCACCCTTGTTTTGCAACCGTTCACCCCTCTTCGACATGGTTTGCGCCCATCTGATGCCCACCACTCACCGGTGGGGCCGCGTGCCATGCATAGGCAAGTTGTAACCGGGGGTGAACTGCAATGCGCAACCCTCTTGCACGCCCCGCGCCGGAACGCCTCAAGCCTCAGCCGGGGTGAAGATCAGCGCGGCGGAATTGATGCAGTAACGAAGGCCGCCCTGTTCGGGCGGGCCATCGGGGAAGACATGGCCCAGATGCCCGCCGCATTTTCCGCAGCACACCTCTGTGCGGACCATGCCATAGCTGACATCGCGATGTTCCTCGATCACTTCGGCATCGGCGGGTCTGGTGAAGGCGGGCCAGCCGCAACCACTATTGTACTTGGCAGTCGAATAGAACAGCTGCGTGCCGCAGGCTGCACAGTGGTATTCGCCCTCGTCATAGAACTTGTCGTATTCGCCGGTAAAGGCGCGTTCCGTCCCGGCTTCACGCAGGACATGAAACTGCTGCGGCGAAAGCTTCTCGCGCCATTCGGCATCGGTCAGGCTGCGGGGGTCGGGATTGTCCATATTCTGTCCTCTCTGTCAGGCACGATATCGGCCCATCGCAGATGAACCGCAAGGCCGACCGGCCGCTCGCAGCGACGCGACCTTCAGGTCGCATGAGCGAGGATATCGCACGCTGGAGGGCGTGCGGAAACAAAATTAACCATCAAGCTGCGCGTAATGTGGCGGCGGTTTGATCATGTCCATCCGCTCGGTCAGCAGCGGGCGAAAGCTGGGGCGGCTCTTGAACACCGCATACCAGCCGCGCGATTGTTCATGCCCGGCCCAGTCGATCCCGCCCAGATAGTCCGCCACCGAAATCTGCGCCGCAGCGGCCAGGTCAGCCAGGCTTATGGTTGATCCTGCCACCCATGGACGATTATCGATCAGCCAGTCGAGATAGTCGAGGTGGCCGTGCGCCATCTTCATCGCATTGCGCAGCGCCCCGCTATCGGGCGGTTGGCGCAGGATGCGCTTCTTCATCCGTTCGGACAGCAGCGGCGCGGTGACATCGGCGTAGAAATTTTCATCGAACAGCGCCACCAGCCGGCGGATTTCCGCGCGCTGGACGGCGGTGCCGTTGACCATCGGATTGCGGTCCACGGTCTCTTCGAAATATTCGGCTATCGCCCGGCTATCGGGGATGGTGATCTGCTTTTCAGTATTGACGATCACCGGCGTGCGGCCCGCCGGGTTCAGATTAAAGAACATATCGGACGCCGCCCACGGGTCTTCGCGCACCAGATCATAGGCGATGTTCTTTTCGCTCAGCAGCAGTCTGATCTTGCGGCTGAAGGGGCACAGCGGGAATTGATGGAGTTGCCACATGTTGCATCGCTCCATGCCGCAATTCACGGGGCAAATCCATGCCCTTGCCCGGTTGTAGGGTGAGTATCGGGGGAGTAATCAGACGCCCGAGGATTCCAGCATCACAAGGCACGCCGGCATTACGGTGTCCGACTCGCCGCTGGTTTGCAGTGCCGCGGCCTCGGCTTGGGCAAGCATTGCGACGCTGCCGCGATCCAGCCCGGTCTTGTCCATCAACTGCGCCAGCGATCGCACAAAGAATTCGCGCCCACGAATCTCCAGCACGGGCCAGCGCAGTGCCGCCGGATCTCCATCGGCCTGCCGCCGCGAAACGAGGGCGAACGCTGCCGAACAGCGCAGCAGCGCGCGGCTTTCCTGCGACAAGACAGGCGTGGCGTCAGGAATGGGGGTAGGTGCCGCAGACCCAGCGGGTGCGGCTTGGGCGGAAAGCAGGGCAGCGATAAGCGGGGTGATCATACCGTCTTGTATGCCCCGGAACCTGAACCAATGGCTACCCGAAATGCAGATTGCCCCGACGCCAATTCCGTCCTAATCCGCAACCTGTCTTATGAGAGGAGACCCCGAAATATGTTCAGTCACGTGATGATCGGCACCAACGATTTTGATCGCGCCAAGGCATTTTATGATGCGGTGCTGGCAACGCTCGGCGCTGGCCCCGGCAATGTCAACGAAGCCGCCACCGGCCACAAGCGCGCGTTCTGGTTCCACAATGGCGGCATTTTCGCCATCAGCCAGCCGATCAATGATGAACCGGCGGCCTGCGCCAATGGCGCGACCATCGGTTTTGCCTGCGACAGCCTGGAACAGGTGCAGGCGTTTCACGATGCGGCAGTGGCGGCGGGCGGCACCTCGATCGAGGATGCACCCGGTCCGCGCACCGGCGCGATGGGGACATTGAATTTGGGCTATGTGCTTGATCTGGATGGGCACAAGCTGTGCATGCTGCACCGCGTGGGCTGATCCTACCTGCTCAGTTCAAACACCGCGAATTCGGCGCGCCAGTTAGCTGCTGGCGCGCCGATTTCTATTTCATTGGCGAAAAACCACGCGCGCTCGATAGCGGCGCCCTTCATTCGCGCCAGATCGCGGAAATCCTCAACGGTGACGTGGTGGATATTCTGCGTTTCGTACCAGCTCACCGGCAGCGCACGGGTGACCGGCATCCGCCCGCCAAACATCAGCGCCGCCCGCGTGCGCCAATGGGCGAAATTGGGGAATGAAACAAACGCTCTTCGCCCAACGCGCAAAAGCTCATCGAGGATCAGGTCAGGCCGGGTTGCGGTTTGCAGCGTCTGGCTGAGAATCGCGTAATCGAACGCCTTGTCGGGGTAATTGGCCAGATCAAGATTGGCATCGCCCTGAACCACGGAAAGTCCGCGCGAAACGCAGCGTTCGACCAGCGCCCCGTCCAACTCCATCCCGCGCGCATCGCACCCGCTCGCGCTTTCCAGCTCTGCCATCAATGCCCCGTCGCCGCAGCCGATGTCGAGCACCCGGCTGCCCGGCGCAACATGGGCGGCGATGGCGGCGAGATCGGGGCGCAAGCTCATTCGACAAACCCCTTCACCACCCGGTTGAGCTGATCGTGTTCGAGCAGAAAGCTGTCATGCCCGTGCGGCGCGGACAATTCGACGAAGCTGACCTTGGCACCGGCAGCGTTGAGCGCATGGACGATGTGGCGGCTTTCGGCGGTGGGGTAGAGCCAGTCGGTATCAAAGCTGACAAGGCAGAACCGTGCGGTCGATCCGGCAAAAGCGTCGGCAAGTTTCCCGCCGTGTTCTTCGGCCCCAAACTCTTCGGCAAGGTCGAAATAGTCCATCGCCCGGGTGATGTAGAGGTAACTGTTCGCGTCAAATCGCCGGGTAAAGCCGCTGCCCTGATACCGTAGGTAGCTTTCAACCTGAAATTCGGCATCGAAGCCAAAGCCCTTGGCATCGCGGTTCTGCAACCGCCGCCCGAACTTCTCGGTCAGGCCCGCTTCCGACAGGTAAGTGATATGCGCCGCCATCCGCGCCACGGCGAGGCCGTTATCGGGCTTGGCCTCGGCTGCGTAGTAATCGCCTTCCGCCCAGGCCGGATCGGCCATGATCGCCTGCCGTCCGACTTCGTGAAACGCGATATTCTGCGCCGAATGCCGCGCGGTGGAGGCAATCACCAGCACCCGCGCGGCGCGATCCGGCCAATTGGCGGCCAAGCTTAACGCCTGCATCCCGCCCATTGATCCGCCCACCACCGCATGCAGCCGGGCGATCCCCAACCCATCGAGCAGCGCCACCAACCCGCGCACCATGTCGCGGATGGTGATGACCGGGAACCGCATTGCATGGGGCGCACCATCGGGCGCGAAACTGGCAGGGCCGGTCGATCCCATGCAACTGCCGATGACATTGGCGCAGATCACGAAATGGCGATTGGTGTCGATCGGCTTGCCGGGGCCTACCATCCGCTCCCACCAACCCGGCTTGCCGGTGATCGGGTGCGGGCTGGCGAGATATTGATCCCCGGTCAGCGCATGGCACACCAGCACTGCATTGCCAGCATCGGGCGCAAGCGTGCCGTAGGTTTCATAGGCAATCTCGCAGCCTTCCAGCACCTGACCGCTATCAAGCGGCAGGGGATGCGGGAGGGCGAAGACCGGAGAGGTGGAGTTCGGGGACATAAGAATTGCTGCGAAAGCCGAAAAACAGCCCTTCGACAAGCTCAGGGCGAGCGGTTAGAGAGAATTTTTCAAGTTCCGCGCGCGCTGAGCTTGTGGAAGCACTGCTTTTTCTTCAGGCCGCCCCGACATTATGACCACCGCAAAACCCCAACCCAAACCTGAACCAAAGCCGTGGATCGCGCAGATCCATGCCTATGTGCCGGGCAAGTCCAAATCAGCCAGCGGCCAGCCGCTGATCAAGCTGTCGGCCAATGAAAACCCGCTTGGCTCCAGCCCGGCGGCACTCGCTGCGCTGGCTGACGCACATGTTGCGGCGGATTACCCCGATCCCGATGCCCGCGCATTGCGGGAGGCCATCGCGCAAGTCCACGGCCTCGACCCCGACCGGATTGTATGCGGCACCGGATCGGGTGAGCTATTGCATTGCGTGGTTCAGGCGCTGTCCGGGGTGGGGGACGAAGTATTGTCGTCACGCTACTCCTTCTCGCTCTATCCGCTGCTTGCGCACAAGGTTGGCGCGGCGGCGGTGTTTGCTGATGATGATGGCTATGCCGCCTCGGTCGATAATCTGCTGGCTGCGGTGACGGAGCGCACCAAGGTGGTGCTGCTCGATAACCCGAACAATCCGGTCGGCACCTTTCTGCCGCCTGCCGAAGTCGCGCGGTTGCATGCCGGCCTGCCAAGCGACGTACTGCTGGTGGTTGACGAAGCTTACGGCGAATATGTTGACCCGGCGTTGCAACACGCTGCGTTTGAACTCGCCGCCGCCCATGAAAACGTGCTGGTCAGCCGAACATTCTCCAAAGCCTATGGCCTCGCGTCGGAGCGGGTTGGCTGGGTCACCGGCGCGCCGCATCTGATCGACCTCATCAACCGGCTGCGCGGGGCGTTCAACGTCTCGGTCAGCGGGCAGAAGGCGGCGCTCGCAGCGATTGGCGATCAGGCATTTGTCGCCGCTTCCCGCGAACACAATGCCGCCGAGCGTGAGCGAATGGCTGAAGCCATCGCGATGCTCGGCAATCACGGTCTGTCTGCAAGCCCGAGCGAGGCAAACTTCCTGCTGGTGCATTTCGAAGGCGAAGTAACCGCCGCACAGGCGCTCGATGCGCTGTCGGATGCGGGCTACGCAGTGCGTCATCTGCCGAGCCAGGGCCTGCCGAACGCCTTGCGCATCACCATCGGGAAATCAGACGACATGACCTGCGTGATCACGGCCCTGCGCACCTTGTGCGGAGAGGCAGCATGACGATCAAGCGCGTCGCGATCATCGGGCTTGGCCTTCTTGGTGGATCGATCGGGCTGGCGATCACAGCGCGCGGGCTGGATATCGCCACCACCGGGTTTGATCGCGATCCCGCCGTGCGCGCCAGAGCAGCCGAGCGCGGGCTGGTCGATCAGGTGTGCGACACCGCCGCCGAAGCGGTCGCCAGCGCCGATCTGGTAGTCCTTTGCGTCCCCGTCGGCGCGATGGGCGATGCCGCGCGCGATCTTGCCCCCGGTCTTACCCCGGATGCCATCATCAGCGATGTCGGCTCATCGAAGGAAGCGGTCGCCGCAGCCCTTGCCGCTGCGCTGCCCGGTGCGTGCATCATCCCCGCACACCCGGTTGCAGGCACCGAACAAAGCGGGCCAGAGGCGGGCTTTGCCACCTTGTTTGCGGGCCGCTGGTGCATCATCACCCCGCCCGACGGCGCCGATCCGGCAGCGGTAGCGGCGCTTGGCGATTTCTGGACACAGCTCGGATCGAAGGTCGAGCTGATGGACGCCGCCCACCATGATCTGGTGCTGGCGGTGACCAGCCACATTCCGCACCTGATCGCTTACACGATCGTAGGCACAGCGAGCGATCTGGAGGATGTGACCCAAAGCGAGGTGATCAAATATTCCGCCGGGGGTTTCCGCGATTTCACCCGCATCGCCGCGTCCGATCCGGTGATGTGGCGCGATGTGTTCCTGACCAACAAGGGCGCCGTGCTGGAGATGCTGGGGCGCTTTTCCGAAGACCTCACCGCGCTGCAACGCGCGATCCGGTCGGGCGACGGGGATACCCTGTTCGATCTGTTCACCCGCACTCGCGCGATCCGGCGGCAGGTGATCGAGCAAGGGCAGGATGACGAGCGACCCGATTTCGGCAGAGAGCACGGGGAATGATGGAGCGGCTGCTTCTGCCGCGATGCAGAAAAAAGCCGCCGTCCTGGTTTCGACCCTGTAGCGGTCATTCACTTCGGGCCAAATGTGACCTAAGAACCGTCATGCACTTCCTGAGCCTCAACTAGAATGCTTCCGGCGAAAAACGCTGCGGGACCAAGTGCCATTTATCCCACCACTATCGGTCCGAGCGCTCGTCCATGCCCAGCCTTTTAGTTTCTCCTTTTGCGGTTCTTGTGGCGCTGCTTACCGTCGTTGCGATTTCTGAATGGACGGCTCGTTGGCGAATATTTCGTAAGGTTGGGTCGGCAATTATAGCCCTTCTGCTTGGTGCCTTGCTGGCGAATCTGGATATTATCCCGACGCCAGGAAACGATACGCCGATTTACGATGCGGTCTTCGCTTACATACTGCCCGGCGCGATCTTTCTGGCCCTTTTACAAGCCAGTTTGCGCGCGCTTCGCAATGCTGGCGGCGCGATGGTGCTGGCGTTTCTGCTGGGGGCTGTCGGCGTCGCGATCGGAGCTTTTGTCGCGGCATATCTTGTGCCGATCGCGATACCCGACAGCAGCCTTGCTGCGCTCGCTGGGATGTTCACCGCGACCTATATCGGCGGCAGCGCCAACTTCAACGCAGTCGCGCTTGCCTACGGCATGGAAAGCCAGGGTTCGCTCTATGTCGTCGCCATATTGGTTGATAACGTCATGACCGTTTTGTGGCTGATGCTGCTGTTGGCTTTTCCGGGGGTCATGCGAAGGACACGGCTTTATGCCGACCAGCGGCCCGGCGCAGAGCCCCCAACATCCAACGCGCACCAAGACCAAACTTTGCATCGACCAACTGTCTTCCAGCTCATTGCGCCACTGGCAATGGCCGCGATCGCAGTGTTGCTATCCGATGGGCTGGCAAGTTTTTTTGGGGAGATCGGCTTTCCCGTTCCCAGTATCATTATCGTGACCACGATCGCCCTTCTCGTAGCACAAATACCGGGGGTCGACCGACTGGCGCTCGCGCCGTCTTTAGGGATGGCCGGGCTGCTGCTCTTTCTGGTCGTGATTGGTGCCAGTGCGGACGTTGCCGCGCTGATCGAGGCTCGCTCTTTGGGGCTCGCGATGGCCGGCTTCATCGCGACTATTCTGTTTTTTCACTCGATCGTTCTTGTCGGGTTCGGTGTGTTGCTGCGGATCGAACCCGAAGTAATCGCAGTCGCATCTGTCGCAAATATCGGGGGAAGCGCCGTCGCGCCCGCGATAGCGGAGGGAGTTGGCCGTCCCAATCTTGCGCTCCCGGGCGTGCTGGTTGGTCTGCTTGGCACGGCACTCGGCACCTATGCCGGCTTTTCCGTTGCGCACCTTCTGCAATGACCATCCTATTTGTAGCCGGACAGCGACGGCCTGTTAGGCCTGGAAACTGGACAGACAGGAAACCACCCAGTTGCGGCCATGTGCGCTGCGACCATCATCGCCCGAAATCGTACGTCTCGCGGTGCACGCCTATCCGTTCAGCGCATTGATGGCTGCGTGCACCCGCGCCTCAACCTCTTCGCGGGGCAGGCCAGCGGGGATCACCTCGCCCACCTTGTAAGTGATCCGGCCCGGGCGCTTTACCAGATGCTGATAGGTTGCGCCGCTATCGACGGCGACCGGCACCACCGGCAGGCGCAACAACGAATAAAGCCCGGCAAACCCGGCCTGTAAGCCCGGCTGCTTGCCATGCGCCACCCGCGTGCCTTCGGGGAAGATCACCAGCGGGCGGCCCTCTGCCACGCGTTCCTTCGCCCGTGCGATCATCTCGCGCAGGGTCTTGGCTCCCTTGTCCCGCGCCACCGGGATCAGGCCATAGGTCAGCGCCGCATAGCCCCAGCCGGGAATGCTGAACAATTCCCGCTTGGCGAACACGGCCGGGAAGGCGAGCAGGCGCGGGGTATCAATCGCTTCGAAGAAGCTCTCGTGCTTGACCGCAATCAGCACTGGCGCATCGGGGATTTCTCCGGTGAGCACCACTTCGATCCCGAGCAGATGGCGCACACACCACAGGTGCCAGGCACCCCACTTGGCCACCAGCGGGCGCAGCCACACCTTGCGCGCGACAACCGCCACCACCGCCGCGCATACCAGCAGCACGCTGCCGCCATAGAACAAGATGTAAAACGCAAGACTGCGCAACACGGCGATGGGGTAGCTCAAAGGTCGGCCAGCCCCGCCGCGCGGCTGGCGAGCAATTTGTGATATTCGAGGAACAGCGTCCCGAAATCGGGTTGCGATGGCACCGCATCGCGGACCACGGTAACATAATCGGGCAGCGTCCGGTCAAGCTCGCTCGCAGTGCGGCGCATGTGCCAATCGGTTGTCACCAGTCGCAGCGATCGGATTTCGTTCTGCGCCACCCACTTGGCGGTTTCCGCCGCGTTGGAACGGGTATCGACTGCGCTGAATCCCAAGGTGATGCAGCATTCCATGCGTTCAGGCGTGACCCCGAATTCGGCGGCGAATTCCCCCGGTTTCACTTCAGGATCGACCCCGCTCACCAGCATTTTGGCGGCAAGGCCCTGATCCAGCACCTCCAGCCCGCGCGCAATGCGACCCGCGCCGCCGGTGGGGACGATCACCGCATCGGTGGTCGTCCCCGAAACCGGACGCGGCAAGGTGACAGCGAACACCAGAAAACCGATCGCCCAGGCCAGAAACATTACGGATAACACACGCCGGATCATGACTGCTCCTAGAGCATGCCCTTGAGGGCAAGCGCAATGGTGATCCGCGCGGTCAGCAACGCGATCAGCACGCCGCCCAGCGGCACAGCGCCAATCGTCAGCCAATCAGCAAGGCCAAGCCCGCCGCCGCTGGTCATCCCGCTATCCAGCGCTGCAAATTGCTGACCCAGCAGCCACACCGCGCCTGCGCCCAGCGCCGCGCCAACCACCGCGCCGAACGCGGCTTCGCGTAGCACGCTGCGCAGGAATACCGCAGAAATCTGGCGATCGGTCGCGCCCAGCAGGTGCATGATCTCAACCGTGTCGCGCGCACCGGCAAAGGCATTGCGCGCTGCCAGCCAAACCGCAGCGGCCGTCGCCAGCGCCACCAGCGCAATCAGGCCCAGCGCCAGCCATTGCAGCGCGGCCAGCGCATCATACACCGGCCGCAACCAGTCTGACTGCGCATCGACCCGCGCGCCCGGCACTGCTGCGTTAAGCGCTGCTGTGATCCGGGCGATCTCAGCCGGGCCCGCCGCGCCGGTCAATTCGACATCGATCAGCGCCGGGATCGGCACATCCCCGTTGCCTGCGCCCGCGCCAAGCCATGGTTCCAGCAGCGCGGCAAGCTCTGCCTCGGGCACCAGCCGCACTGCACGCACGCCATCCAGCGCGGTCAACACCCGCACCGCTTCGGCCCCGCGCTGGTTCCGAAGATCGGGGTTGGGTTCGATCACCTGCACCGTCACCGCCGCCGACAAATCGGCGCGCGCGCTGTTGGCAAGGTTGCCGAGCGTCAGTCCGCCCGCCGCCGCGATCACCACCAGCGCGATCAGGATTGCGATAACCCATGGGATCGGTCCGGCAAACCGGGCTGCGGGCAACAAGGGCGCAGCCTTTGCGCCGGACGCTGCTGCAACCGAAAGCTCGGCCTCGGCTGCATCGGGCGCATAAGGCAGGGGCGGGGCAGCCGTGTTCATACGCCGCCCCCTTTCGGCATTGCGGGACGCGGCGGATAGCGCAGTGCTCCGGTCGGATCGGACAACTGCCCCTTGTGCAAGCGCATGATCAGCGAATCCGGCACTTTCTTGAGCAGGTGGACATCGTGGGTTGCAACCACCACCGTTGTGCCGACGCGGTGGTTGAGCGCTTCGAACAGGCGCAGCAATTTCAGCGCCATATCGGGATCGACATTGCCGGTTGGTTCATCGGCGATCAGCATCTTCGGGCGGGCAATCACCGCGCGGGCGATGGCGACGCGCTGTTGTTCTCCGCCCGAAAGCGTCGCCGGGATGGCATGCGCACGGTGCGCCAGCCCAACCCAATCCAGCATATCGGTCACCGCCTTCATCACGCGCTTGTCATCCGCGCCCGCCAGCCGCAGCGGCAGCGCGACATTATCGAAGGCAGTAAGGTGCGGCACCAGCCGGAAATTCTGGAACACTACGCCCAACCGCCGCCGCAAATCGGGCAGGCGTTCGCGGGGCATGGTGATCAGGTCTTGCCCGAACATCCGGATCGCGCCGCGTGAAGGGCGCTGCGCGAGGTACAGCAGTTTGAGCAAACTGGTCTTGCCCGCACCGCTCGCTCCGGTCAGAAAATAGAAACTGCCGGGGTACAGCGTGAAGGACAAATTGCTCAGCACTTCGGGATCGGTGCCATAGCGCAGGCCGACATTGTCGAACTTCACGATCTCGGCGGGGCGATCATCCATGGCTTGCCCCTATCAGCGCGGCCCTGCCGGGGAAAGCCGAACCTCGCAGACAAAGGGCGGCGCAGAGACGATATTCGCGCCGCAATGTGGAAAACACCGCCGAAATTGCCCGCATGGGAGCAGTGGCACTTGTGCACGGGTGTGCGAAGGCTATTGCAATCGGTGAGATGATCATCGCCTGCCCAGCCTGCAGCACCCGCTACGCGGTGCCAGATGCTGCCATTGGCAGTGAAGGCCGCACTGTGCGCTGCGCCAAGTGCAAGCATAGCTGGTTTCAAGATCCCCCGGTGCTAGATCTGGTGAACCCCGCTGGGCCACCCGCTTCGGAAGCCCAGCCGCAGTCAGCGCCGCGACCCCCTGCTCCCCCGTCCGCGCCCGCTACGGCGGCGACCATGCCCAGTGCACCGGAGCCGCAGCCCGCGCCTGAGCCTGCAGCCGATGGCCCATCGATCAGCCACTGGCGCGCGCCGAACGCGGGCAGTGAGGCCGATGCTGCTGATAAGAGCGCGTCGTTGGCGGCCCGCGCGTTGCGGCGGGGGCTTGGCCAAGGCGATCAGCCGGGCGGCGATGAACGGGTCGTCCCGCTAACCGATCCCCCCGCCGCCCTGCGTGATCCGGAACTGCCTGATCCAGACCTGACTGAACCTGCCACAGGCATAGCTGACCCCCCGTTTGATGACGAGGACTACGCCGAGGAAGGCTCGCAGTTCGATTATCGCGCGCCTTTCACCCGGCGGCGCAACACCTTGCGCATGTGGACCCTTGCCGCAGCGATATTTGCCGCGCTGGCGATGGGGACAGTGGCCGCGGTCAATTACTATGGCCTGCCCGATTGGCTGCCACTGCAACGCCCGACTTTCGGTGTCGGCACGCCGGGGCTGGCGCTCGATTTCCCGCCGGCAGAGCAGCGCAGCGAAACCTTGGAAAGCGGCGAGAAGATCTTCCGGGTGCGCGGTAGCATCAGCAACACCACGCGCGAGACTATGGCAGTGCCTAATCTGTTGGTGGTCTTCAGCGATGCGCGCAAGCGCAATGTCGGTGATTGGGTGGTGGTTCCGGCCAAACGGCAATTGGCGCCGGGCGAGACCGTGACCGTGACCGAAGCCATCGCCAATATCCCACCCAGCGCTGCGGCTGCGGCGTTGGGCTGGGCCCCGAAGTGATCAGCATCTGCGCCCAGCCATCAAAGGAGCTTGCGCCGCATCAAACCCCTTGCTAGTGGCGCGCTCCTACCGCGGGACCAGCACATTGGCTGCCCCGATATACCCGAGTGCGGTCGTGGCGGAACTGGTAGACGCGCAACGTTGAGGTCGTTGTGGGCGAAAGCCCGTGGAAGTTCGAGTCTTCTCGACCGCACCAAATTCCAAGAATATTGCCTGGTGGGCGATGCGACCCCGGTTTGGGGCGTTTACCGGTCTGATCGCCACGTTTTTTTTAACGATTTGGCGTCCATCGCAGCGACGTGCGCGAAATTCTCCGTCTTGATACGATCCGCAAGCTCGGGCTTGAACAGATCCCCGATCGCGACGTGTTTACGCGCATTACCCATTTGGTCACTGCGATGCTCGATTGTCCGATCGCGCTGGTTTCGATTGTCGAGGCCGATCGCCAGTGGTTCCTTGGGCGCACTGGCGTCGATATCGACCAAACTGACATCAACGCTTCGATCTGCGCTACCCTTGTGCTGGGCGATGGCCCGCTGCTGATTGACGATGCCCGCAATGATCCGCGATTGAGTGACACCGCGCTGGTCGTCGGCGCCCCATTCATCCGGTCATATCTGGGAGTACCGATCCGCTCGGAGGACGGCACAGTGCTGGGCGCGCTCTGCGCGATTTCACCTCAACCGGGCGCGTTCCAGCCCAAACAGGCCGCGCCGTTGGCGATGCTGGCCGAGCTTGCCGAACGCAGCATCGCGCTGCATTTGCGCACGCGCGAACTGGGCAGGGTCAATACCAGCTTGCAACAGTCTAGCCAAATCTTCCGCCAGGCCGAGCTGGCGGTCAATATCGGCAGTTGGCGGGTCGATATTGCCACCAACCGGCTGCATTGGTCGGATCAGGTCTTCGTTATTGCCGGACTTGAGCCGGGGCAATCCGTCGCTGTCGAGGACGCAGTCAAGCTTTACCAGCCCGAAGACCGGGCGATGGTCAGCGCCGCGCTGCGCAACACGATCGACGAAGGCCTGCCATTCAACGTCGAAGTCAGCATCACCCGCGAAGATGGCGAACACCGCCGCATCAGGATAATCGGCGAACGTGTCGATATTGATGGTCGGCCCGATAGCGTCGCCGGGATTATCCTTGATTGTACCGAAGAACACCTGCGCAATGTCGCGTTGAAACGCGCGGCCGAACGCGACCGGCTGACCGGGCTTTACAATCGCGCCAGTTTTGATCAGCGGCTGGCTGCTGCGATGCAGCGCGTCGCGGTTGAACCGGTCACGGTGGCGCTGCTCGATCTTGATGGTTTCAAGGACATCAATGATACGCTTGGCCATCTGGTCGGCGACCGGGTGCTCGAAGCAATTGCCGAACAGCTGCGGATCAGGATGGCGCAAGGGGTGTTTCTGGCCCGGTGGGGCGGGGATGAATTTGCCATGTTGTTTCCGCCCACTATATCGCTCGACGATGCGACCGCCTTTATCCATGAGCTGTTGCGCGAATTTGACGATATCGCCCCGTTTGGCGATGGTCTGATCAAGATCGGGGCGACCTGCGGAGTGGCGCGGATGGATACCCCGGCCGATACCTTGGCGAGCAGCGAGGAGATCATGCGCCGGGCTGATCTGGCATTGTATCGTGGCAAGGAAGACGGGCGCGGCGCGGTGGTGAGCTGGAACCAGCAGATGGACACGCGCCAATCTGAACGCCAGCAGGCGATGGGGCGCCTGCGCGGCGCGCTCAATGCCGGACGGGTGCTGGCAGCCTATCAGCCGATTGTCGAATTGGAGAGCGGGCAGGTCACCTCAGTCGAAGCGCTGCTGCGGCTGCGCGCCGAAGATGGCCAATTGTTGACGGCAAGCGAAGTGTTTGCCGCTCTGCTTGATCCGGAATTGTCGCGGCGGGTGTCACGGGTGATGCTCGATTCGGTGGTTGCCGATGGCCCGGCGCTACTTGCGCTGTTCGGGCCGGATTGCCGGATCGGCCTCAACCTGTCCGAAGCCGACCTGCGCCAAGGCGATTTCGTGCGCCATCTGATCGCAGTGATCGATGCCAGCGTCCTGCGCCCTGCCAACATCACCATTGAAGTGACCGAGACCATGCTGCTCGACGCTGGCGGGCAGCTGCGCGCGTCGCTGACGATGCTCGATGAATGCGGCTACACGATCTGCCTTGATGATTTTGGCACCGGCTTTTCATCGCTGACACACCTGCGTGAATTTCCGATTCACAAGGTCAAGATCGACCGGGATTTCATCGCCGTCATCGCCGAGGATCACCAATCGCGGCTGATCATTCAGGCGATTGTCCAAATGGGCCATAGCCTTGGTCTGAAGGTGGTGGTCGAAGGGGTCGAGACCGAAGAGCAGGAAACGTTCCTGCGCGCCATCGGCTGCCGTCATGTGCAAGGCTATCGCTATGGTCGTCCGGCCTTGCTGGATGACCTGCAAGCGCAGTTCGTGATGGCCCGCGGCGCGGCGCAACCGTTGCGCCATTCCGCTGCCTGACTGCTTGATTTAACGGGTTAGTGCGGCCTCACGCGCGGGGTCTCCGGCGGTAAAAATGAAGGTGGTCACCGCAGTCCCGCTACCGATATTGACCCGGTTTTCCTGCCGCGCCCAGACATCGGTGAGGATCTGTGAGTTGACCAGCACGCTGGCGTCCGGCGCCGGTGCAGGAGCCTCCTGATAGACGAACAGGCTGCCACCGATGATTTCGCTGCCGACATAATCAGGAGACGCCGCCTGCCCGTCTATTTCCAGCAGGAACCGGCGCACGATATAGCGCGAAAAGGCCTCGCGACTGTCAGCACTGCCGACAATATCAGGGACCTTCGCGCCCTGCACCCTGAGCGCGTGTTCGGCATCATGCACCGGCACCTGATGCACCAGTTCAAGCCGATCGGTGCGCGGGTTGATCGTCACTGTGCTGATCGCAATCTTCTGCTGGTGCGCCCAGACCGGGGTTGCCAGAATCGAAGGCAAAACCGGGGCCAGCAGTAGCGCGATCAGCAGCAGTGCACGCCGGATCACTTGCGGTCTTTCACCGGTTCGGCCCCAGCGGTTTCACCCATCAAATCGCGGCTGACGCGGGCCTTGCTGCGTTCTTCCTTGAAGGCTTCGACACGGCTGGGGATGATCCGGCGCGGGTAGTGGTTGTTTTCGATATCGGCATCGGCGGTTTCCCAATCGGGATCAACCACCACCTGCACCAGTTCCTTGCCCTTGGGGAAAACCAGCAGCTTGGCGACTTCCTTGGCGTTACGGCGCCAGATTTCGGCCGGGATCATCAGCTTTTCGGTCTTGCCATCGGCAAATGTCAGGCCAAGGATGATCGGCATCACCAGCCCGCCCTTGTTGCTGAAGTTGAGGACGTAATAATTCGCGTCCTCCTTTACCGCGCGGTCAAACGCGGCGCGCTCCCACCGGTCGAGGCCTTCGAGGAAATCCTTGTAGCTCTTGGTATCCTTTGGCGTGACGGTGAACTGGTCGTTGTCATCGTAGAAATCGGTGACGCCGGGATTTTCCAGCACCCAGATCGGCAGACGCTGCTGTTCATTCAGGCGGATGCCGACCACCTCGGGTTCATCACTGCGTTCCTTGCGGCGGCGCGGCAGATCAATATCCGGGTTTTTGGTATCCATCTTCAGCCGGTAAATCGAATCCAGCGAAATATCGACGTGATCCGTGGTGTAGAACCACCCGCGCCAGAACCAGTCGAGATCGGTGCCCGAAGCTTCTTCAATGGTGCGGAAGAAATCGGCCGGGGTGGGCCGCTTGAACTTCCAGCGGCGGGCATATTCCTTGAGCGCGAAATCGAACCGTTCGCGCCCGATGATGGTATCGCGCAGCAGGTGATAGGCGGCCGACGGTTTGCCATAGGCATTGGCACCGAGATTGGTGACCGAATCCGATTGCGTCATGATCGGCTGCTGTTCGCTGGACACCATGTAGCTGACCATGTCGCGCGGCAGGCTGCGGGTCCACGGCATGTCGGGATCCCATTCGTAGCCGGCGACCGAATCGAGGAAGGAGTTCAATCCTTCGTCCATCCACGTCCATTGGCGTTCATCCGAATTGACCGTCATCGGGAAATAGATGTGGCCGATTTCGTGGATCACCACGCCCACCAGAAACACCTTTTCCGCCTCGGAATAGGTGCGGCTGCCATCCTTATTCAGCGTGGTGCGTGGCCCGTTGAAGGTGATCATCGGGTATTCCATCCCGCCGACCGGCCCGTTTACGGACTGCGCGGTGGGGTAGGGGTAATCAAAGCTGAAGCGCGAATAGACCTTGAGCGTGTGGACCACGGCGGCGGTCGAATATTTGCGCCACAGATCGCCGCCTTCCTTGGGCCAGAAGCTCATGGCGAGAACGGTTTCGTTCTCGGCGCCGGGCTGTTGCACGCCTTGCGCATCCCACATGAATTTGCGGCTGGAGCCCCAGGCAAAATCGCGCACATTGGTGGCTGCAAACTTCCACGTCTTGCGCCCGGTCGCCCCGGTGGCTTCGTTGGCAGCGGCTTCTTCAGGGGTGACGATGAAAAGTGGTGCAGCAGCAGTCTTGGCCGTTTCGAGCCGCTGGCGCTGCGCTGCGCTGAGCACCGTATCAGCGTTCTGAAGCACCCCGGTGGCGGCCACGATGTGATCATCGGGCACGGTCATTTCGACATCATAATCGCCGAATTCCAGCGTGAATTCGCCGCGACCCAGAAACTCCTTGTTGTGCCAGCCTTCGTAGTCCGAATAGACCACCATGCGCGGAAACCACTGCGCGATCAGGAAGATGTCATTGCCGCCCTTGCGCGGATCATCGGGAAAATGTTCGTAACCCGAACGCGCATTGACCGCGTCTTCTTCAACGATGTTGAACGCCCATTCGATGGTATATTCGGTGCTGGCCCCCGGCGCGAGCGGTTCTGGCAGATCAACCCGCATCAGCGTGCCGACAATGGTGTGCGGCAGGTCTGCGCCGGCCAATGTCTTCACCGCGCTGATATCATAGCCATAAGTGTTGTCGGCCATCGCTTGCTGGCGGCGCAGTTCCTGCATCGAAAGCTTGGTCGGCTCGCTTGCCGAACCCAGCGTCACCTTCGGCCCGCGCCGACCGGGGCCGCCGAAAGCGTCGGTCAATTCGGCCATCGAATCGGTGCGGAAAATGTTCTGATCAAGCTGCATCCACAACCACGGCAGCGTGTCGGGCGAATTGTTGGTGTAACGGATGGTGGCGCGCGCGGTCAGGCGGCGGCGGTCTTCGTCCAATTCGGCGGTGATCTTGTAATCGACCTTTTGCTGCCAGTATTCATGCCCCGGTGCGCCGCCCGCGGTGCGGTAGGTGTTGGCATCGGGCAGCACTTCGTCCAGCTGGCGGAACTTGTCTTCGTAACTGCCTTTGGTCTGCTGGATGCCCTGCGCCGATGCGGGGATGGTGAACAGCAGGGCGAAGACAAACAGCACGAAACGCAAGGGCGTTCTCCGACGAATGTGACAGGGCAAACGCGGCAGGTGAAAGCGTAAAAGTATTGCGGGCGCAAGCGGGCATCCGGCCCATCACGGCAATTTTGTTTCACGTATGGCATCCAGACCACTTTCCCCCTATCGCGGCGTTGCATGACCGAACCTGCCAAAGACGCCCGGTACCACGCCCTGCATGAAGACGCCTGCGCGCGCGGGCAGAGCACGTATCGCGATCCTGAGACCGGCTACACCGTGTTCACCCGCGCCGCGCATCTCGCACGTGGCAAGTGTTGCGGTTCGGCCTGCCGCCACTGCCCCTATGATCACGCAGCCGTGCCCCGCGCACGCTGACGCTTGCCAAGCCGTGCGCGGTTGGGAATAGGCTCGACCCCAAGGAGAATTCGCCCATGAAAACCCGCGCCGCCGTTGCCTTTGAAGCGAAAAAGCCGCTCGAAATCGTCGAGCTTGATCTTGAAGGCCCCAAGGCGGGCGAAGTGCTGGTCGAGATCATGGCAACCGGCATCTGCCATACCGACGCCTACACCCTGGACGGGTTCGATTCCGAGGGCATCTTCCCCAGCGTGCTAGGCCACGAAGGCGCAGGGATCGTGCGCGAGGTTGGCCCCGGCGTGACCAGCGTGAAGCCTGGCGATCACGTGATCCCGCTCTACACCCCTGAATGCCGCCAGTGTAAGTCGTGCCTGAGCGGCAAGACCAACCTGTGCACCGCAATCCGCGCGACGCAGGGCAAGGGGCTGATGCCGGATGGCACCACCCGGTTCAGCTACAAAGGCCAACCGATCTTCCACTACATGGGCTGTTCGACCTTTTCGAACTTCACCGTGCTGCCTGAAATCGCGGTGGCGAAAATCCGCGAGGACGCGCCGTTCCAATCCGCCTGCTACATCGGCTGCGGGGTGACCACGGGCGTTGGCGCGGTGACCAACACGGCCAAGGTGCAAGTGGGCGACAACGTCGTGGTGTTCGGTCTTGGCGGGATCGGGCTTAACGTGTTGCAAGGCGCGCGGCTGGCCGGAGCGAACATCATCATCGGGGTCGATATCAACCCCGCGCGCGAAGAATGGGGCCGCCGCTTCGGCATGACCCACTTCCTCAATTCCAAGGGCCTGAGCCGCGAGGAAACCGTCGCCAAAATCGTCGAAATGACCGATGGCGGCGCGGATTATACCTTCGATGCCACGGGCAATACCGACGTGATGCGCACCGCGTTGGAAGCCTGCCACCGTGGTTGGGGCACCTCGATCATCATCGGCGTGGCCGAAGCGGGCAAGGAAATCGCCACCCGCCCGTTCCAGCTTGTCACCGGGCGCAACTGGCGCGGCACGGCGTTCGGCGGGGCCAAGGGGCGCACCGATGTGCCCAAGATTGTCGATATGTACATGACCGGCAAGATCGAAATCGACCCGATGATCACCCACGTGATGGGGCTGGAAGAAATCAACACCGCGTTTGATCTGATGCACGAAGGCAAGTCGATCCGCAGCGTGGTGGTGTTCTAACCGGCGAGCGCGCCAAACCGCCCGCCAAAGAACACCAGCGGAAGTTCACCCGGTGCGGCCTGCGCCATATCGGTCACTTCGCCCAGGATCAGCGTGTGATCGCCCGCGCTGTGCACCGCAAACCGGCGGCAGGCGAGATGGGCCAATGCGCCGCGGATCATGGGTAGGCCGCCGACACCATCCTCAAAATCCTCAAGCATCAGCGCGCTGTCCCCGCGCGCAGCATAGCGGCGGGCGAGCGCTTGCTGCCCTCCGGCTAGAATGCTGAACGAAAATCGCTCCGCCTCGGCATAGGCGGCATATTGGCTCGACGCGTTCTGCAGGTTCCAGCTCACCAGCATCGGATCAAGCGAAACCGACACCAGGGAATTGATCGTCATCGCCGAAATCGCACCGCTTTCCGACTGGATCGCAATCACGGCCACCCCGGTTGCGAATTGCCCCATCAGCTGTCGGAACGCGTTTATCTGCGGCTGATTGTCTTGGGCAGAAGCGGGCAAGGGGGTCTCCGATATGGCGGAAAAGGGGCGGGGCGGGGCGAATAGCGCAGGCCAGCGGGCGTTTCTTCAAGCGGCGCTGCAATGTCAATCAATCCCGGCGCAGGAGGTTCCACACAGACATCACTGCGCCAACCCCGCCGCATTTGTGCCAGCGGTTGGTTAACCCGGTGGTTACACCGAAGCCTTAAGGGCTTAGGCCGCAACCGCCGTTTGGAGTAGCAGGTGAGCAATGTACGAAAGCAGGATTGCGGCCGAGCCTTTATTGGTCGCGGCCATTGCGGGGTTCCCGCCTGAAATCGACAGGCTCGCAGGGTGCAACCTGTCGGGCCACGGCTTTCTGCGGGCGGCATGGTATTGCGGCAATGGGAGACAGGCCGGACGTACGCTGGTAGTCCGGCGCGGTGCAGCGGCGGATGACAGCGCAGTGATTGCCGTCATCCCGACCGCCCCGTTCGGCCCCGCCATCGCCGGGGCGCGCAAGGTTGCAGGTTCATATTGGCCCCTGCGCGGCGCGTTGATCGCGCCCGATTGCAGCGCAATTGAATTGGCGCAGGCGCTGGATCATCCCGCCGCGCGCAGTCTTGGTCCGCTATGGCGAATAGGCCCGGCGCGCGGCAATGATCCCACCACGCAGCGGATTATTGCCGCCGCACAGATGGCCGGGTGGACCGTGCTGTCGCGGGCGGCAGGCACCAGCTGGGTGATTGATCTGGATGATGCCCGCACACAGGGCTGGCCCCGGGCTTCAACCAGCAAGCGATTGCGCCGGATCGAACGCCGCCTTGCAACAACGGGGCGCGTCACGTGGCAGCTGGTGCGCGGGCATGGGTGGGACGCGGGCGTGCTGGCCGATCTTGGTACAATCGAAGCGGAAAGCTGGATCGCAGCGCAGACGAATGGCAGCGGTGCCAAGTTCCTGACTCCACGCCAGCGGAGGGGATGGCAGGATATGCTGGCTGACCCGATACTGGCCGACAAGCTGTGCGCCACCATCGTGCGGGTGGATGACCGCCCGGTGGCCTTTACCTTCGATCTTGACGATGGCCCGGTGCGATATGGGATTGCAGGCAGTTATGTGAGCGACTTTGGTGGCTATGATATTGGCAAGCTTGCCAATTACCGGTCGATGGCTGATGCGATGGCGGCCGGACTCAGTCTGCTGGACCTGGGCGCTGGCGATAGCGGCTACAAACGCGATATGGGCGCAACCGAAGGCTATGTGCTGGCCGATCTGCTGTTTGTGCGCAACCGCGCTGCTGCACGGCTGATGGCCAAATTGTGGGGCGAAGCCGCCGAGCCGAGTGACCTTCAAAAGCCTCTTTTTGCGGGGCATGATCATGGCTGACGCTGGCACTCCGTCACTGGCCGCGCAGGTGCGTACGGCGGTCATCTGGCGTTCGGGCAGTCAGGTGCTGACCCAGATCGTATCGTGGTGTTCGACGCTGATCGTGATCCGCCTGCTTGCCCCGCAGGATTACGGGCTGTTCGCGATGGCGCAGGTGATGCTGGTATTGCTCAGCACGATGAACGGCTGGGGCCTGGCAAGCGCGCTGATCCGGGAGCCCGAGGTGAGTGAGGAACGCCTGCGCCAGACGCTGGGTATGCTGGTGCTGATGAATTGCGGTCTGGCGCTGACGCAGTTTCTGGCCGCGCCATTGGTGGCCTTGTGGTTCGGTCAGCCGCAGGTGACCAGTCTGCTGCGGGTGCTGTCGCTGTTATATCTCGCGGTGCCGTTCTGCGCGTTGTCCCATGCGATTATGAGCCGCCGGATGGATTTCCGCCGCCCGGCGCAAGTGCGCCTGATCGCGGCGCTGGCAGGGGCGGCGACCGCGCTGACCGGGGCGTTCAATGATTGGGGCGTGTGGACGTTGGTGGCCGCGCCGCTGGTGATGATCGTTGCCGAAGCCGTGGGCATGACCCGCGCATCGGGCGCGCCGATCCGGCCGAGTTTCCGCTTTGCCGGCGCGGGTCATATTGCCGGGTTCGGCGGGGTGATGACCGCGACGCAGCTGTTCTGGTTTGTGCAGAGCCAATCCGATGTGATGATCGCCGGACGGGTGCTCGATCCGCACAATCTGGGCGTTTACACCACCGGATTGTTTCTGGCGCAGCTGCTCGCATCCAAGTTTGTACCGCCGATCAACGAAGTCGCCTATGCCGCCTATTCGCGCAGTCAGGATGAGGGGCAAGGTGACCGGGGATCATCCGCCTTGCTCGCCACGATCCGGCTGGTGATGCTGATCGCGCTGCCCGCCTATGCCGGGATGGCGGTGGTCGCGCAGCCGCTGGTGCCGGTGCTGCTGGGCGACAAGTGGATCGAGATTATCCCGCTGCTGCCGATCCTTGCCAGCGCGATGGCGATGATGACCTTGCAGATCCTGTTTGCGCCTGCGACCAATGCGCGCGGGGTGCCGTGGGCGGCGCTCAGGATCGCGATGCTGGGCAGCGTGGTGATGCCGGTTTCGTTCTTCATCGGATCGCGGTGGGGTATCGAAGGTTTTGCCTGGGGCTGGGTCGGCGGGATGGCGGTGCTGACCGCTGCAACGGTGCGGCTGTCGGGCCGGATCGTGGGCTTGCAGCTGGGCGGGCTGGCGCGCGCTATTGCGCCGCCGCTGGTGGCTGCGCTGGTGATGGCGCTGGGCGTGGCGATGCTGTTGCAGACCTTGCCGAACGGCTTGCCCCCGCTGCTGGTGCTGATCATCGCGGTGCCGTTGGGCGCGGTGCTGTATGGGTCTGCGCTGCACCTGATCGCGCCGGAGCGGATGGCCGAGGCCCTGCATTTCGCCCGCAACCGCAGCGAGGTTGAGCCCGCCCCGGCAGAATAACCCCTGC
>JANQTR010000010.1 GCA_030731635.1 Erythrobacter sp.
CCATGATCGGGCGGAGACCCGTTCTATCCGATTGGCCGGGGGCACTGTCGCTGGCGGTGTATATTGCCGGGTTCTCTCTCGCTTACCTCAGCCGTGGGGCAGGCACCGGCGCGCTGATCCTGTTTGCATCCGTTCAGGCCACCATTCTGGCCGTTGGATACGCGCGCGGTGACACCTTGACCCTGCCCGGCTGGCTGGGCCTTGGCGTGGCGATAAGCGGCTTGATTGTCCTGCTCGCCCCCGATGGTGAAGCTGTGAATCCGGCGGCGGCGTTGCTCATGGCAATCGCCGGAATTGCCTGGGGCGCATATACCTTGATCGGCAGAGGAAGGGATGATGCGAGCGGGCGCACGGCGCGCAGTTTTCTGCTCGCAACGCCGCTGGTGGTACCGATGCTGTGGCTCGATAGTGGCACCAGCGCGCAGCTGGTCACAGCATCGTTCAACGGCGCGGTGTTGGCGGTGGTGAGCGGCGCTGTGACATCGGGGCTGGGCTATGTCGTCTGGTACAAGCTGATCCCGCGCCTTGGGCTTGCGACTGTGGCGAGCGTGCAGCTGGCGACGCCGGCGGTGGCGGCGCTGGGCGGCGCGGCGCTGCTGTCAGAGCCGCTGGGTTGGCGATTGCTGGCGGGCGGCGCGCTGATTCTGGGGGGCATCGTCCTGACGCTGGTACGTCCCCGCGCGAAACCGGGCTGAGCGCCCCTGGCCTGACGTTACGGCTTGCGACCCTCGCAAAAGCGAGCTTGCATGGCTTGCTGAAGTCGGCTTGTCTCCTGCGCAAAGCCAAGCTTCAACGGGAGAACACACGCCATGAAAACCGCCATCACCGAAATGTTCGGCATCCAGCACCCCATCATTCAGGGGGGCATGCACTATGTCGGGTTCGCCGAAATGGCAGCGGCGGTTTCGAACGCAGGCGGGCTTGGCATTATCACCGGGCTGACCCAGGGCACGCCCGAAAAGCTCGCCAACGAAATCGCGCGCTGCCGCGACATGACCGACAAGCCGTTCGGCGTGAACCTCACCATCCTGCCGACGCTGACCCCGCCCGACTATCCGGGTCTGGTCAAAGCGGTGATTGATGGCGGTGTGAAAGTGGTCGAGACCGCGGGGCGCAACCCGGTTGACCTGCTGCCGCCCTTGAAGGACGCCGGGATCAAGGTGATCCACAAATGCACCAGCGTGCGGCACTCCCTGAAGGCGCAGGACATCGGCTGCGATGCAGTGAGCGTCGATGGGTTCGAATGCGGCGGCCACCCGGGCGAGGACGACGTGCCCAACTTCATCCTGCTGCCACGCGCCGCTGACGAGCTGGAAATTCCCTTCGTCTCCAGCGGCGGGATGGCCGACGGACGCAGCCTTGTCGCTTCGCTGGCGATGGGCGCGCAGGGGATGAACATGGGCACGCGGTTTATCGCTACCAAAGAAGCGCCCGTGCACGAGAACGTCAAACAGGCGATCCTTGCGGCGAGCGAACTCGACACGCGGCTGGTCATGCGTTCGCTGCGCAACACCGAACGCGTGCTCAACAACGCTGCGGTCGAACGCCTGATCCAGAAGGAAAAGGACCTGGGCGATGCCATCACCATTCAGGACATCCTGCCTGAAGTCGCCGGGGTCTACCCCAAGATCATGATGGACGGCGCGATGGACGATGGGGCGTGGAGCTGCGGCATGGTGGCCGGGCTAATTCACGACATCCCGACCTGTCAGGAGCTGATCGACCGGATCATGCTCCAGGCCGAGGAAATCATCGCTCGGATGCAGGCCATGGCCCGCGCCTGATCCTAGGTAAGGTTCCGAATTCATTTTTGCCCCTGGGTGAGGCACCCTGTTTCGTGCGGCAGTGGTTTTGGAGGCGGCCATTGCAACGCGGGACTTGGTGCATTCCCGGCCAGCTTTGGGACGCAAGCCGGAGATGCTGGAGGGGACTTGATCAATGGAATCTATGGCTAATCCAGCACTGCTGGGTGGGATGACCGGCATTCTGATGCTGGCCGCATGGGCGCTGGGTCGCTGGCAGGCGAACCTTGCACTATCCTTCAATGCCCCTGCCGGCTTGCCCATGCCGAGCGAATCGCAAACCCCGTCCATGGCACCGCAAGCATGGGCAGACGGCTCTACGCTGTATCAACAGCACTCTCACCCTGAAGGCGCCTTTGCCTCTAACATCGCGATGTCACTGTGCGAGCTGCACGCCGAAGTCAGCGCGTTTCGTCGCCGCGAAAAGGTGTTCGCAACTCTCGCGCCCGATGCCTTCATGCTTGATGTTTTGCTGCGCGCCAAAGTGGCAGAGGCTGCCACGCCCATCCCGAACCTTGCGGGATACCACCGCGGGTACGCCTGATTGCCGCTGCGGGTTGAACTGGACTAAGTCTTAGCGGTGCGCGGCGACATGGCCGCGCGCCGCGAGTCTTCAGCCTTCGCTCGGCTGGTCACCCTTTACGCGGGTGTAGGGCACGAAATCTTCAAAAAACACTGCGCCGGTGAAGATGCCGGTGAATGGATCAATCGTGGTCACAATGTCGAGCCTGCATAACTGGCTGGCGTTGAAGCGGTTGATGACCAGCGCATCCGTATCGTCAATCCGATCAGGCGTCTGGGTGCGCTGGACATAGATGGTGTTGCCCGATCCATAGACATATGCGGTGCGATCAATGGTCTGCATCCGCTCGTTCGGACGGGTGCGGATGCAGGTGACGGGCTCACCTGCGACCCGGTTTTCAAGCAATTTGGAAAGCCGCATCTCGCCCTTGGTCTCACCCGAGCTGACGGTCTTTTCAACCGGGTCGTCGGGCGCGTCTTGCGCAGCAAGCGGGCTCAGAGCCACGCCCGCCAGCGCAAATGGCAGGGTGGCAGCAAAGGCAAGGCGGAAACGGGTCATGTCGCATTCTCCGATTCGGGACTAGCGCATTATAGCGCTGCTTTGCCTTAACCATCGCTGAGCAAGCTTACGCGCCTGCTGGGCTGGCCCCTGCGGCAATATCGGGTAAGCTTGCCTGATCCGCGCCGTCCGCCGGCCCGGCGCGCAGCACAAACCGGCGATCACAATATCCGCAATCGACATAGCCGTGCTCGTCAATCTCAAGGTAGACGCGCGGATGCCCCAGCGCCGATGGGCGATAGCCCGCACCGGCGCGGATGCCGCTGGCACCGTCGCAGCTGACACGCCGCGTATCGACCAGCAAGGTTTCGGGAGGAGGAATGCTCATGGATTTCGCCGATACCCGCGCCGTGGCCGCAGTTCAATCGCCTTTGCTTGTGTCCTTGCCGTTAGGGAGCGGCTTGCCTAGGGCAGAAACCATGTCTTCAGAGCCCGCTATCCGCATTGACAACCTCTCCAAACGCTATGCCCCTGCCAAGGGGGCAAATGGCACGGTGAGCGAAGGCAAGCTGGCGCTGGGCGGGGTCAGTTTTGATGTGCCGCAAGGATCGATTTTCGGCCTGCTTGGGCCCAATGGCGCAGGCAAATCGACACTCATCAATATTCTGGCGGGGCTGGTGACCAAGACTGGCGGCGCGTGCGATATCTGGGGCTTTGATATTGATCGCGACCGCCGCAATGCCAGCCGGTCGATCGGGATTGTGCCGCAGGAAATCGTGTTCGACCCGTTTTTCACGCCTTACGAAGTGTTGGAGAACCAGGCCGGCTTTTATGGCATCCCTGCCGCCTTGCGCCGCAGTGAGGCTTTACTCGAAGCGGTGCGCCTGAGTGACAAGCGCGACGCCTATGCCCGCACGCTGTCGGGCGGGATGAAGCGGCGGTTGCTGGTCGCCAAAGCCATGGTGCATTCGCCCCCCATTCTGGTGCTGGATGAGCCCACCGCCGGAGTCGATGTCGATCTGCGCCGCCAGCTATGGGAACTGGTCAGCGAATTGAACCGCGACGGGGTGACCGTGGTGCTTACCACCCACTACCTCGAAGAGGCCGAAGAGCTGTGCGACCGGATCGCGATCATCAACCACGGAAAGCTGATCGCCAACAAGCCGACTCGCGAGTTGGTCGACATGGCGCGCGAAAAGATCGTTGCGGTCACTGCATCGGCTGACTTGCCCACCGCGCCCGCGCATGACGCCTTCGTGCGCGTCGAATGGGACGGCGCACGCGGGGTTGAGGTGACCTATGACAAGGACAAGCTCAGTGCCGGGCAGGTACTCGCCATCTTGCAGGAACAAGGGCTCACGATCGAAGATGTGACCACGCGTGAGGCTGATCTTGAGGACGTGTTCGTCCAACTGACCGGCGCGGCAGCCTAGTTCTGGCATAAGCATGAGGAGGCTGAAATGAAGCCGATAATGACGTTTCTGACCGGCCTGACCCTGCTCGGCGCGCCAGGTTGCATCGCGGCGCAAACCGCTGCGCCTGCGCAAACCGCAACCGCCGCCATTCCGCGCAGCGAACAGCCTGCTGCCTGCCCGGCAACCGGTGCGGCCTTGCAGGTGCTGGGCAGTGGCGGCCCGATTGCCGAATGGGCGGGAGAACAGGGGCGGGCGGGCACATCCTATCTGCTGTGGATTGATGGCACTCCGCGTCTGTTGATCGATGCAGGCGCTGGCAGCTATCTGCGCTTCGCCGAGGCAGGCGGGCGGCTGGCCGATTTGGATGCGATCCTGCTCACTCACCTTCACGCCGATCACGCGGGCGATCTGGCCGGTGTCCTCAATTCTGGCGGGTTCGAGACGCGCACCGCGCCGCTCCCGATCATCGGGCCTGATGGGGCAGAGCGGTTTCCCGGCACCAGTGAATTCCTCGCCCGCTTGCTCGGCAAGGAGGCGGGCGCATTCGCCTATAATGGTGGCTTCATCGATGGTAGCGAGAACAAGTTTCGGCTCGAACCGCGCGATATCACCACCGGAGCCGGCAGGGCCGCTCCGGCTGGGCTGGACGTCTCCAACGATTATTCGGTGTTTGCCTATCCGGTGCACCATGGCCCCGCCCCGGCGCTCGGCTATGTCATCGAATGGCAGGGCAAGGCGGTGGTGATCACCGGCGATCAGAGCGCGCAGTCCGAACGCTTCGCCGTTGAGCTTGCGGGCAGCAAGCCGGTGATCCTGTTCGCGCACCATGTCATAAACGGCGCGGAAGGCCAGCCACGCGGGCTGCACCGTACGCCTGCGCAGATCGGTGAACTGGCCGGGGCGCTCGCCCCACAGCGGCTAGTGTTGACGCATAATATGCAGCGCAGCCTTGCGCCGATTGCCCTAAGCCTGGCGGCGATCGGTGAGGGCTATGCTGGCGCGGTTACCGTGGCCGCTGATCTGGATTGCTACGCCTTCTGACGCGCGCCGGTCAGGGGTTATTGTCGCGCTTGCGCCAGTCATTGTGGCTGTGGCGGACGATTGCCGCAGCGCAATGCCGGCAGGTGCCGACATAGGCGCGCCCATCCCATTCGACGCCACGCCGCAAAGGCTGGTGACGCCCGATCAGGCACCCGACAAAGGAAATGGCCGACATTATCTGCATGTCCTGAAAAGAGGGTATCCAAAACTGGAATGCGAGTTTGCGACCCTCACACAAGCTCGGGCCAAGGCCAGATCTCGCGTTGCCTGACACCTACCATGATGCTGCATCGCAACCTAGGGGAAAGGCCTACGTCATTTGGCTTAAGGCTGTGTGACAGTGCATCGCGCTTGCCCGTCACTCAATTGCGCGGCATGGCACGCGGATGAAGACGCAGGACGCAAGCGCTAGGCCGCATGACGTGGTGGTGATCGGCTCAGGCGCGGCCGGGCTGACGGCGGCCTTGGCGCTGGCGGAAACCCGCCGGGTGCTGGTGCTGGCCAAAGGCTCGCTGACCGGCGGATCGACCGCTTGGGCGCAGGGCGGGATCGCCGCAGTGCTCGACACTGGTGACACCTTTGAAAACCACGTGCGCGATACGATGGTGGCTGGCGCGGGATTGAATGATCTCGCCGCAGTCGAATTCGTGATCGAGCGTGCGCCGCAATCCATCGACCGCCTGTGCGAACTCGGCGTGCCGTTCAACCGCGACGCCGATTCGCTGCATCTGACGCGCGAAGGCGGTCATTCGCACCGACGTATCGTCCATGTCGACGACGCAACCGGCTGGGCGGTGCAAACGGCCCTGGTCAAGGCGGCGGAGGCCAACCCCAACATCACCCTGCTGCCGGGCCGCACCTGCATCGATTTCATCACCGACCGCCACCGTAAGCAGTTCTCTGCCGCCGGGCGAGTGTGGGGGGTCTATGCCCTCAACGAGGAAACCGGGCGTGTGGAACGCCATGTGGCCCGCGCGACCGTGCTGGCCACCGGCGGGGCGGGGCGTGTGTATCAATTTTCCACCGCGCCGCGCGGCGCGACCGGCGATGGGATCGCGATGGCGTGGCGGGCGGGGGCGCGCGTTTCCAACATGGAGATGATGCAGTTCCATCCGACCTGCCTCTACAACCTCGACGTCAAGAATTTCCTCATCACCGAAGCCGTGCGGGGCGAGGGCGGACACCTGCTCCACCCCGAAACCGGGCGGCGCTTCATGGTGGATTACGACCCTGAACGGATGGAGCTGGCCCCGCGCGATGTGGTGGCGCGGGCAATTGACGATCAGATCAAGCGGTTCGGCCTCGATTACGTCCATCTCGACATCAGCCATCAGCCGGCCGAGTTCGTGCGCGGGCATTTCCCGATGATCTATGACAAGCTGATGGGTCTCGGCATCGATATGACCACAGGGCCGATCCCGGTCGTCCCGGCGCAGCATTACACCTGCGGCGGGGTGGTGGTGGATCTCGCCGCGCGCACCGATGTGCCGGGGCTGTGGGCGGCGGGCGAATGCACCGAAAGCGGGCTGCACGGCGCCAACCGGCTGGCGTCCAACTCCCTGCTCGAATGTTTCGTGTTCGGCGAAGCGGCGGCGAGCGATATTCTGTCGCGCTGGGACACGCTCGAAGCGCCGCCCGCGATCCTGCCGTGGGACGAAAGCCGCGTGACCGATTCCGATGAAGAAGTCGTCATCAAGCAGAACTGGACCGAAATCCGCCGCTTCATGTGGAACTATGTCGGCATCGTGCGCACCACCAAGCGCCTCGAACGCGCCGCCCACCGCATCGCCCTGCTGACCCGCGAGGTTGAGGATTACTACGGGTCTTTCCGCGTCACGACCGACCTGATCGAACTGCGCAACCTGCTGCAATCGGCTGAGCTGATTGTGACATCAGCGCTACGCCGCAAGGAGAGCCGGGGGCTGCATTACACGCTGGACTATCCCGAGCTGGCGGCGGAGCCGAAGGATACGGTGCTGGTGCCTTAGCGTGCCCTAGTTTCGCGAACATGGGCATACCACGAGGCGCTACGGCGAAGTGCCAAAACCTGAGCGGTCTTCAAATCGCTTGCAATCGGGTAGGGTTCCTCCTGCGCGAACAGGGTCAGGTTGATAGGATTCTTCGCTAGCCACTTTTCGAATAGGTCTTCGCGGAGACAGATCAGCGCATAATCGCTGAAATAGCTGACGAGCACACAAAGCTGCTGGACGTCGATAAATGCCATCGGGAATTCCATCGCCAAATCGCGATGAATTTGCTCGGCGGTTGTAGCCGACAGTGAAATTTGGCGGGCGTAGTCCTTCGCAACGTGGCCATCATTCTCGACGACATAACCCGCCTCCGAGCCTTCGGCGCGAAGAAGCTCGAATATGCTCTCAATTTCATCGCAGACGTGCCATTCGATGAGGCTGAGCTGCGGAAGGCCGGATCGCTCAAAGACCTCTCTCTCCCACTCTTCGTCGGCCATATCATTCGAAATAATCGCTGCCGCCAGACTTGCGCATGCGGGCGCGAGATTGAGCGGGACGACCTTATTCTCGACACCTTCCCAGGTCCAAGTGCCCATCGTGACTGCCTTTCTCTCGCCGCGAGCAATTTATACAGAATAGCGAAAGGCTGAACAGGGTACGCCCACAAGATGACCCGATCGCCCTTCATTTTCGCTGTGTTGGCTCTAGCAGCCACCGCCCCCCTCGCCGCCCAGGACGCCCCTGCACCCACCGAAAATTCCATCGTCGTCACCGCGCAGCGTTCGGGGG
>JANQTR010000011.1 GCA_030731635.1 Erythrobacter sp.
TCGGGAGGCAGGGGCCGGAGGTTCGAATCCTCTCTCCCCGACCAATCGCTCCAATCCGATTTTCGATCTAATTTCAAAGGCCTGCCCTTTAGGGCGGGCCTGCGAGAGTTTGGTTCCGATGGCCCATTGCTTCGCTGCTGACACACTGGTGACACAGCGAGGCAAAAATGGCGACAATTTCTAAGCGTAAAGACAGCTGGTTTGCCCACGTAAGGCGCAAGGGTTTCACACCGCGTTACCGCAGCTTTGCGAGCAAGGCTGAGACTGAATTATGGGCCAGAGAGCAGGAAACGAAAATTGACGCGAGACAGGCCTCACGGGCGGGCAGGCCGCTTAGGTAAAGCTCTATCTGGAGCGCGCCGGGTTTACTAACATAAGCGCCAACTTGCTGGCGGATGGCACGGCGGGAGATCCGCTTGTAGCTGTCATCGGCCTGACCTCGCAGCCCTGATCCTGCGCAATCCAATCTTCTGGAAGACCGATGCCAAAACACAATCTGGACGATGCAACCCTCGGCGAAATCGTTGAAATGGCGCTGAGCGATTCAGCGAGTTTTGCCAGCATTGAGGCCCTGCATGGTCTGACCGCTGACGAAGTGCGTGCCGTGATGCGCCAGACGTTGAAGCCGGGCAGCTACCGGGCGTGGCGCAAGCGCGTTCGCGAATTCTCGGACCGCCGCGAAATCTACAAGTGACGATTGCAGGAACGGACGATCCGGCTCCCTAGCAGATCAATCCTTATGGCGTCGCATCCCAGCCAGATCCTCGGCCCCGAGGGTCAATCGAACCCCTAGTGAGCCTGTGCCCGCCAGCACCGGGTATTTCCGGAGGCAGATCTCCAAGGCAAGGATCACACCGTAGGCCGCGCAAGCCCGCGTGATCAGCGTCATCAGGTATTCCTGCGTTTCGAACGTCTGGCTCCGCGCGATGGCGGCGATCTGCGCAATCAGCGGATCGTAATCGAACACATTGGCCATATCGTCAGACGTCACCTGCACCAAATCAGTCGAAATGATCAGATCGAGGTCGAGAACATGGGCGTCGGGCACGACATCATCCGGCCCGTATGTCCCGATTGATACAGGGAGATGGAGATCGCGCAGTTCAATCCTGGCTTGGCTAGGCATGGTGATGACTTTCAGGTGTAGAGGGGATGCGACTTTCGCTTCGGGCCCTAGCTACGCCGTGCCTGCAATTTTGGTTTCGCCTATGCCGTCCGCTCCTGCCGATCCAGCAGGAGACGACATCTACCGAAAGCGACGCTTTTCTCCGCATAGGATGCGGTGAAAGGAGCCGCCAATCTCAGCAAGGCCCGATCAGTGGCTCGTAAACGGGTTCATCCGTTTGGACGCAAACTTCAAAGCCACACAGAGCGGCGATCAACCGCCCGCTGAAAGCCAGCAGCGAAGGACGACGCCCGCGCGCGAAGCAGCAGGCGGCGACCTTCAGCGGTGCGGGCAAAGACCAGTTCTGACGAGCCGACGCGCTCAACCCAGAGCTCGGCAAAACGCTCGGCGAATTCCTTGCGAACGCCCAGCATTGCTGGAACGGCGTGGTAATCGAACCGTGTCCTGCGACCGATCCACGACCGGCGCACCAGCAGATAGCGCGGGTTCTGCACCGGGCCGAGGATTTCTGCGACGGCCTGCATCACGTGGCGTTCGGCAGCGCGGCTGACCCCGGTCAGGATCACATCCTTACGTCCATCAAGGCTGGTTCGGATTTCGATGGCGGCCTGATCCAGTTCGTGGCCGCTGATGATGTTGGCGTCCACCAATGCCCGCAGTGCGACCCAGGCGACCTCATGCAATGAACCCTCCAGCGAGCCGTTGCGCCATGCCAGACGGCCCGCCTTCACCAACCGCGGCAGACTGGCGAGCGTCGCCACTCCGGCAATCCCCATGCCGACCAACCCCAGATCGGCAAGGCTCGGCACATCGCGCAAGGCGTTGGCCGCAGCGATTCCCCCGCCGCCAGCCGCGCTCCACCCAAGTGCGTGCAGCGTATCAAACCAGCTCAGCCCGCGCGGTGCATAACGCGCAGCCGCGGTTTCGCGCACCTGGGCCCGCGGCGCCCCCTCGCCCAGCGACATCCTCCAGCGCTCGGCAATCGCGGGGCGATCAGCGGCGATGGCATAGGTTCGCAAGTTGCTGGCTTGCGCCGACTCCGAAGGGTCGATTCCGAGCCGGGCAAGCCCATCCTCGATCAACGTCGATGCACCGTTGGAGACCCCCTCGAACGCCTTGAATCGGCGGGCGACAACGTGGAGGTCCGAAATATCGGACGCCCCCTCGTCATTGAGGAATCCCCAGTTCAGAGTTGTCGCCAAGGCGTCCCAGCTTGCGCGGTCGGCCGGATCTATCGTGGCAAGGTGCCAGATATTGGCGACCTTGCCGGGCTGTGCCGGGTCAATGCGGATCGCTCGCCCGCGCATCTGGTTTGATAGCATAAAGGAGGCGGTGTTGCTCGCCAGCACAAGGCTGTTGAGCGCCGGTGCATCCCAGCCTTCGCCCAGCAGTGACTGGGTGCCGACCAGAATGTGGAGGTCGCCGCGGATGAACATCGCCGTCACCACGCGCACCAGCGCCGCTGATCCTCCCGTTCGGCAATCCACCCGCACATGATCCGGGCAGCCGGGCAGGTCGGACGACCGGAAAGTCTCACGGTCGAGGCCAAACTCTTCAGCCAGCACTTGCATGCCAGCCAGCGCCGCCTTGGGAATCAGCACGAGGCTGCCGGTCAGCACGCCGAGATGCGCCGCATCGATGCCAGAGCGCCGAAGAGTTTCGAAGATCGGCACGACCCCCAGCTTGGCAGGCGCATAGGCGGCATCGGGACGCAGGGGCAGCTCGCCCGCGCGAATATGGTCGGACAGCACCACCATTCGCAGATCGCTGCCCAGCGCCTGAGTTTCTGCCCGCGCGATGGCGACAATCGAGTCCAGTTTGGCAAGGCTGGAGGTCATCAGCTTGAAGACCGAGCGCGTGTGACGGAGCCGCACTCGGCCGCCCTCGATCAAGCCGTGGCGATGCAATCGATCGCGAAGATCCTTGAGCCGGGCCGGGTCAAGCGCGAAACTGGCGGTGTGCCGCGCAACCACCCCATCGAGAAACCGTTCGAGCCAGAACAGCGATGGCGACGGCACATCTTTCGCCGCGACGCCCAGCAATTTGAGCGGAGGTCTGGGCAGTTCGCGCCCCGCCGATGCCAACAGCACAAGTGCGGCCGATAGCATCTCGGGCGCTTCGAGAATCGCTTCGACGTTCGCTTCGGGATCGGTCAGCCACGGATGGTCAGCCAGCCAGTCGAGCAGGCTCGCATCGCTGCGAAGGTCAATCGCAAGGTCGCCCAAAGCCTTGCTCCGCCGCTCCAGCAGATCGAGTGCGTCCGCGCTCGGTGCCGACAGGATCAGATGATCCTGATGCGCACAAAGGTCACCATTGCGCACCAATTCGGGGATGCCGATTTCAAGGTCGATTGGGCCGCACAGTTCCTCGTAACGTGACCATTCGGCAAGGCTCGCATCATAGGGCGGCGTCGCGGTTAGCGCGACAAGCCGAACGTCACATAATCTGTTTGCAAGTTCGGTCAGGCATTTCCACCACTCCCTTCGCAGATGGTGCGCTTCGTCGAGTACGAGCGTGAGCGGGCCATGATTATTCAAGGCCTCAATCAGCGCGTCCAGCTCCTCTGCACGGCGCAAACTGTCGAGCGACTGGTAGGTTGTCAGCGTCAGTTCGCCCGGGTTCGCAAGATCGCGCGCAATCGATCCGGCAGCAGGTGGTGCATCGAAAAACAACGGGCACAGGCGCTGCTCCCACTGGTCGCGGATCGCGATTGTGGGCGCAAAGACGATCGCAGGCCTGCCAATGCGCCGGACGATCTCCAACCCCAGCACGGTCTTGCCCGCACCCGGCGCCGCTATAACATGCAGCCGATTGTCATCGAAGTGCGCGTCCATCTCTTCAAGAACACGCGCCTGATAGTCGCGCCATTTCCCTTTGAAGTTCATGTCGTTGAGCACACCCGGTCGATAGCAGCGTGGGTTGCGCGCGGCCATGGGGAATCCGATGCAGATTGAAAGGCCCGCCGCCGATGGTTCCTGCTCGACAATTCCGGGCGCTTCAACCAGTGACCGACTGATGAAGTCGTCGCCCTCCACGCGTCCTGCCGCTTGGCCATTTTGGGCCTGGTCTTGCGCGGTGCTGGCCGGGGTCGCCGCGCCTGCACTGGCCATGCTGCTGCTGGATGCACCCGGGCCTGCGCCTCTGGCCTTGCTGAGCGGGCCGATATTGGCGGTCGGCCTGATGGGCATGGGCATGATCGCAGCAGCCGCTGCCGGGCGGCTGTGGATCGGCATGGGGCTTGCCTTGCTGACCGGGGCTGGCCTGATTGTGTTCGCGCGGGCGCTGGGCTTGCCGCCCTTGGCGCACCCGCTTTCAGCCGGGCTCGCGGTTGTCATTGCCAGTATCAGCTTTGCCGCGCGGGGCGCACTATTTGCCCGTTCTGCATTGGACAAGGGCTGGCTGATCGCTGTGGCCGTGGTTGCGGGAGAGGCAGCTATGCTGTTCACCGCCGCAGCCGTGCCGGGTGTTTTGCCCAAATGGCTGCTGGTGCTGCTCCCGGCACAATGGGCCAGTACCGCGATCCAGACTGCGTTGACCGGCACTGGCACAATCGCGGCAAGTTCGGCCTTGTTTGCGCTTGCCGGAACGGCGGCGGCGACGTTGCTGGTGGCCTGGCTGTGGCCACGCCGCTGGCCCTATCTGATCATGTTTACGGCGTGGCTTGGCCTTTCCGCGCTCGTCTGGCACCGGCCCGCCCCACCCCTGCCCCGCGCTGATCGTGCCATTGTTGCCGCACCTGCCGGACCAATCGCCCCGGTTGCTGCAACCTTGCCTGTCTGAATCGCTGGAAAACTCCGCCGGCCACCTTTGCGCTGGGGTGCGACATGCCTACTCCGGGCCCGTGAGCGCACATATCAACATCGGTCAGGACACCAGCGGGCAAAGCATCGCCATCGATCTTGAAGAACTGCTGGCCACACGCCTGCTGGTGCAGGGCAATTCGGGGTCGGGCAAATCGCACCTGCTGCGCCGCCTGCTCGAAGAATGTGCCGGGTTGGTGCAACAGGTCGTGATCGATCCCGAAGGCGATTTTGTCACGCTGGCAGACCATTTCGGCCATGTGGTCATCGACGGCGCAGCCTATTCCCCGCGCGAGATTGAGGCCCTGGCAGGCCGCGTCCGGCAGCACCGCGCATCGGTGGTGCTGGCGCTGGATGAACTTGAAGTCGAACAGCAGATCCGCTGCGCCGCGCTGTTTCTCACCGCACTGTTCGATGCACCGCGCGAACACTGGTATCCGGCACTTGTGGTGGTTGATGAAGCGCAGATGTTCGCTCCGGCAGCGGCAGGAGAGATGACCGATGACACGCGCCGACTGACCTTATCGGCCATGACCAACCTGATGTGCCGCGGGCGCAAGCGCGGGCTGGCCGGTATCGTCGCCACGCAGCGGCTGGCCAAATTGGCCAAGAACGTTGCGGCTGAGGCATCGAATTTCCTGATGGGCCGCACCTTTCTGGATATCGACATGCAGCGCGCCGCTGATCTTCTCGGCATGGATCGGCGTCAGGCGGAACGGATCCGCGATCTTCAGCGCGGCCAGTTTCTGGGGCTTGGCCCGGCGATCAGCCGACGTCCGGTGGCTGTGAATGTCGGGACGGTCCGTTCAGGGGGCAAAAACGGCGCACAAGTGCTGTTGCCCTTGCCCGATGCGCCGGGCGATGAAATGGAGGCGCTGCTCACAGACCGCCTGACCGAGGCGGCGACCGATCAGAATGCGCGCCGCCCTGCTCCACCATCGCGCCCGGCGGCAGAACTGGAACGCGCCCTATCGGCCGGTCCGACACTGCCAGCGGTCAATGCAGCCGCTCGTGACGTCGAAGAGGTGGCCATCGCTGCCTCCAAACCAAGCAAGCCCGCGCCGCAGGAAAGCCCCGGCATGGCATCGGCTGACGCACATGATGGTATAGCAAATGTGGTGCGCGAACTGGCGGCGAGTGATGATGCGACCTTTCGGCCATCCGCTTCGCTGTTCCGTGACTTTGCGATCCGCTGCCGCCAGCGCGGCGTGGCCAGCGCACATATCGACATCAACCGTTTTCGCCGCTTGTTTGCCTGCCAGATTGGCGGCCTTGGCCGGCTCGAAGGGAAGGCGCGCACGATTGCCGAACAGATGATCGAAAGCGTGGATGATGATGTCCTTGCGCCCTATCTTGCGATGATCGTGGCAGCGGCCTTGGGGGAGGCCATGCCGGGCGAGGATGATCTTGCGCGGCTTTATGGCAGTTCATCGCCCAGCCGGGTCAGGCGCTTGCTCGACCATCTGGAACGCAGCGGCCTGATCGTTGTGCGCGAAGAGTTTGGCGGAGAACGCACCATCGTCGTGCCCGAGGCCGCCGACCTGATCAACGCGAGCCAGGCTGCCTGAAACGCACCAGAATTGGCGTTGGCTTGGGTTTCGCTGTCTGCAAAGAGCGGCTAACCGCGACGCCTGCTCGCGACCGCTTGCAGGAAGGCGATGCGGCGGATTGAAACGCTCATGGCCAAGGGCCTGATGCATGAACGCTCAGTCTGGCAGATCGGAAAGGCTGTGAGTGGGCTGCTCATCCGCAAAACGGATAGCGGTTGCGCGATTCGCCGCAACTGATGCGCTGGCCGAACGACAGGATTTTTTCCGACCGCGGGCCAAGTCGACTTGCGACCTTAGCAAAGGCTGTCCCGATTCGGCGACAAAACGAACCGTCGGCTCAAGCCTAAACGCCCTCAGCCAGCACCATTCCTATTGCAGAATTACCGACGGTGTGGGGAGGATGTGGCTGCGGCAACGGGTGCCAAAACAAAGAAAGCCCCGGTTTCCCGAGGCTTTCTGAAATCCGAGCGACCCGGTTAATTAGCGGGTGCCGAAGAGCTTTGAGAAATAGCCCCACATAATTTTTCTCCTTTTCAGCGCCTGAGCTGTAGGAGTTGTTTAACACATTATTAACCTTAATCAACCGTTAACTACGATTCTTCCCCCGCCCATCATTGACAGCAGTTCGGGCATCGCAATTGCCCTTGCGAACAAGTAGCCTTGGGCGTGATCACAGCCCATAGCGCGCAGATCTGCCGCGACCGATTGATGCTCGACCCCTTCGGCGACAACGATTTTTCCGAGAGAGTGAGCGATTTCAATCGTCGCACGCACCACCGCGCGGCTTTCTTCCGACGTCGCCATATTCTGCACAAATCGCTTGTCGATCTTGAGCTCGGAGCTCGGGAGCTTCTCGATATATTCGAGGTTGGATTGGCCGGTGCCGAAATCGTCGATCGACAGACATATCCCGCGCGCCTTGAGCGCGGCGATCTGCGGGGCGATTCGTTTGTCTTCAAGCTTGGCAGTCTCGGTCAGTTCAAGCGTGAGGTTTTCGGGCGGGAAGGCGTAGCGGCCGAGCATCGTCATGATGTCGAACAACAAATGCGTATCGCTGAGGCTTTTGGCAGACATGTTGATCGCAAGCTTGAATTGCGAATCGAGCGCAATTGCCTGCTTGCCGTCAGCCAGTGCGGCTTCCATCACCACCAGAGTGAGTTCGTTGATCCGGTCTCCCGCTTCGGCGGCCAACACCAGATCCTGCGGATTGACCCACTCCTTACCATCGGGTTTCCAGCGTATCAGTGTTTCCGCGCCGACGATCCGCCCGGTCAGAAGATCGATCTTGGGCTGGTAAGCCACCCCGATATTGCGATCGCGCAGCCCTTTTTCCAACACGCGGAGAAGCTCGATCCGGTTGTTGCGCGCTTCAAGATAGGCGGCGTCGTTGATGATAAACCGCACCCCGCGGTTCCCCGCCTCTTCGGCGGCCTGCATTGCCTTCTTGATGCGCTGCCCCAGCGGCAAATCATAATTGGTATCGATCCCCAATGCCGGCCCACTGCCGGCCGACTGCCAATCATGACTGATCGCGGTTTTGAGCATCA
>JANQTR010000012.1 GCA_030731635.1 Erythrobacter sp.
CGGTTGTGATCGCGCACATACATCGTGGCGTAGACCGATAGCAGGAAGAAGCGCACCCACAGCTTGTTCGCGCCTTCAAGCAGTTTGGGATCGGCGCGCAGCAGCATGGCAAAGGCTTCGCCGTGGCGGAACTCATCATTGCACCATTCTTCAAACCAGTCGAAGATCGGGTGGAATTTGTACTCCGGGTTCTGCGCCAGATGACGGAAGATCGTGATGTAGCGCGCGTATCCGATCTTCTCCGACAGATAGACCGCGTAGAAGATAAACTTGGGCTTGAAATACGTGTATTTCTTGGTCTTCGTCAGATAGCCGAGATCGACGCCGATGCCAGCATCCTTGAGGCTTTCGTTGATGAAGCCGGCATGGCGGCTTTCGTCACGGGCGAGCAGGCGGAACAGCTGCTTCACGTCGGGGTTCTTGGTGCGCTTGGCGATTTCGGCATAGAGCACGCAGCCCGAAAATTCCGAAGTCATCGAGCTGACCAGGAAATCCGTGAACTCCTTGCGCAGGGACGGTTCAAGCCCCTCGATCACGCCCTTGAATCTGTCACTATGCTTGAAATGCAACTTGTTGGGATCACCCACCATGTCTGCGATCAACTGGTCCCACTCGCGCCGGACAAGGCTCACATCGATCGCGTCGAGCGCGTCGTAATCGGTGGTGTAGAAGCGCGGGGTCAGCATCGTGTCCTGCGTTGCGATCGCCATCGCCTCTTCGCTGGTCATCGGCTTGTAGGCGTTCATTTGATCCTCCCGGCATTGAAACTGACTTCGTAGAGTTCGGCCAAGTCGAAATAGGCAGCGAGCCGGGTCAGGCCGCGAGCCAGTGGGCTCGCGCGGGTCACGGTCGCACTGCGTTCGAACACCTGGCGAGTGCCGAACGGTATCTGAATCGGGGCGCCGTGAACACGCACCTTGTCGCCTGGCTGGATAATGACCTCATCGGCCAGTTCGACGTGGGCGTGGAAATGCTCAGGGCTCTGCTCGACCGTGATCGTGCAGGGCGTATCGAACGAACTTGCGCTGAGGAAAGATAATCCCATCACTTTGCCGATGCCTTCCCGGGAAGCATGTTGGCAAAGATCGCATGATTATCTGGCCCGAAGGACGATGCTTCGATGCTGGTTCCTGTCACCGGATCGCGCAGCGTCAGCGAACCTGTATCCCATTCGATCAGCTCAAATGCGACCTTGGGGCCTTCGCCGCGAATACGGCGTTGGTGGACCAGGCTGCGAACGGTGGCGCGGACGAAGCCGCCTTCACCTTGGCCAAACCGGCTGAGCACTTCGCCGCTGGCGCCATCTTCGACCCGCACGGTACCATCGGCTTCATCAAAGAAGCGCAAGGTGCGCTGCTGGGCAGGCTTGACCCCAGCCGCGGCGCGCGCCTCGGCAGGCACCGATGAACGCTCGACAAAGCCCAAGGTGACCGACGCCGTCAGAACCAGCGAAATCGCTGCAATTCCGCCCATCAGTATCAATGGCACCTTTTGGACGGTGACTTCGTCTTTTTCGTATTCGCGCACAATCATGCGGGTGCTCCCTCAAAGCCGGGCTCGCCCAGAGCTTGCTGGCCTCGGCGCGGCGCCGGATTGGCACGACCGGGGGCGGAAGCGGGCTGAGCCCATTGTTGGCCAGTGGCGGTGCTGGCATCATTGATCTCGATCAAATTCCGATCAATCGCGCCATATTGTCCGCGCGCTTCGGCAATCAGCTGCGCCAGCCGGGTTGCATCGGGCACGCAGCGCAGCATCGGCTGCGGCTTTGTGTAGTGCCACGGGCGCATATGCGGCCACAGCAGTAGCGTGCCGAGCAGCCGTTCGCCGCTCAGTTCGAGCGCGATATCACCGTGATCAGCGCCCCGGCCGCGGAAATGCGCCGCCGTGACCTGCTTCAACGGAAGATTGATCCGCGTCTCGATAGCGATGCCAATGCGCATGATGAGGCGTGCATCGGTGAGGATATACAGCGTGCTGCGCGTGCTCAGCCAGGCAAGCAGATACAGCAGCCCGATCAGGACCGTGCCCAGCACCGCTGCGACGATGGCGGCGTTCTGATTACCGGTTGCCAGTGCAATGATGACCAAGGCGACGAAATAGATGCCAAGGGTGCGGGTATGGAACGCGGTGCGGGCAAACAGCCCAAGCGCCGGGCGGCCTTTCCACAACACCTTTTCATCCGCTGCCGGCGTTCCCATCCGGTCGCCGAACGCCTTGGGCCCATCATGTTCGAGCGCGGCGTGATCGATGCCCGCAGGCAGCGACGTTTCCGTCACCGCCCCGGCTTTGGTCTCGGTCAGATCCATGCTTCAGACCTTTCAGGGGTTGCATACATGTAACCGCCGCCGAAATAAGCCTGCACGCGGTCTTCTTCGTAGCGGGTGATGATCCCTGCGGTTTCAAGCTCAGGAACCCGCTCGAACTGCTCGGCGGTGATCGCGTCGATCTCGACAAATTTAGGCTTGTCTTCGACGATGGGCAGAAGCGCGTCCAGTAGGCTGTTGCCGTGAACCGATGCAACCATCATCGGAGCCAGCACCTTCTTGCCGGTGGCGGTTTCCACTTCGAGGTAACGGATGAGGTGCTCGGCCTGATCGACCCAGATGTCGCTGACCTTGCCCACGATTTGCTTGTCAGCGGCCATCACCGGCCAGCCAATCAGCTGTGGATCCTGCGGCGAAACGATCATTTCGTGGCTATTGGCAATCGGCACGATCCGCGGACGGCCATCAAAGGTAAGGTCGGGATATTTCGCACGGTTGGCAAACGCCGCCGGGCCCATGCCATCGACCATCGGATCGCCGGTTGGCACCCATGGTGCACCGCCCGCCCGGAAGGCCTGTACCGCAGGCATGGTCACATCATCGCGCGCGACATCTTCGGGCACATAGGTGCCGCGGCCGTGCGGCAAGGGAAAGCTTTTCTTGGCGCCATCGAACAGGCTGCTGCTTTCTTCGACCTTGCCGGTCACTTCATCTTCAAGCGGATAGCCTTCGCGGCGGCTTTCCTTGTTGAGGTAAAAGACCAGGGCGAGGAAAAATCCAAAAAACAGCAGGAAAGCGAGCTCGGCGACATCAAAGGTGCCGGCAATGTAAGTGGCGTTCATATTACATTCCTCTCATGGGATTGTTCGGCTGATGCAAAGCCGGGCAGGATACGGGCGGGCTAGGTTTGGTAATCATGTCGGAAACTCAACTAGGCCAAAGGGTTGGCTAGGCGTATCACCCGCCGCTTCGTCGCGGCGGCGCTGCGACCCGACCAGTGGGCCAATCGCCGCAAGGCCAGCCAGCAGCAGGGCGATTTCAAGGAGGTAGACTGTGCTATAGCCCGATGCGCGGGTTGCGATTGTGTCGGCATGACCGCTGCCTACAAATGCAGCAATTCCATCGCGCAGCAATCCGCCAATCGCGATACCTGCGCCTGCACATGTTGCCTGCACCGCGCCCCATGCGCCCAGCGCAAGCCCCGCAGTCGCCGTCTTGGCGAGGCTCATTGCCTCCATCAGCGTTCCAACCGAAAACAATCCGAGCCCGAGACCGATGGTTAGAGCGCCCGCATAGAGCATTGCAGGCGACCCAAACGGGCCGGCAAAAAGCACCAGCAGGAAGGCATTGATGCCGATCACCAAGCCCATGCCCGCCAGACGCAGGGGGTCCCATCCGCGCCCCAGCATCCGGCCTGATGCCATGAAGCCGATCAACGAACCCAGCGCCCATGCGCCAGTAAGGCCCGTAGTCGCTCCGACCGACAGGCCGAGGATCTCACCGCCATAAGGCTCAAGCAGCGCGTCCTGCATCGCAAAACCGGCTGCGCCGATACCGATCGCGGTCAGCAGGCGGGCATTGCGGCCATCCTTGACGAAGGCCTGCCACAGTTCGGAAAATGTCGGCGTGTCGCGATCAGGCGCCGTGATCACGGGATTGCGGGCTTCCTGCTTCCACAGTGCGGTCACATTGAGAATGATCGTGAGCACCGCAGCACCTTGGATCACCTGCACAAGCAGCGTTGCGCTGTAATCAATCAGCATCCCGCCGATGACGAATGCGGCGAACATCATGCCGACCAGCAGCATCACATAGAGCAGCGCAACAGCGCGCGGGCGCTTGTCTTCGGGGGCAAGATCTGTCGCGAGGGCAAGCCCTGCGGTCTGAGTCACATGGATTCCGGTGCCGGTCAGCAGGAACGCTGCGGCAGCGCCGACAAGGCCGATGGTGAAAGCCTCAGGCTTGCTCAGCAAAAGCAGCGAGAAGGGCATTATCGCAAGACCGCCGAACTGCATCAGCGTGCCGAACCAGATATAGGGCACACGCCGCCAGCCGAGCACCGAACGGTGGGTGTCAGATTTATGCCCGATCAGCGCGCGGAACGGCGCCACAATCAGCGGCACCGCGATCAGCAATGCAACCAGCCAGGTCGGCGTGCCAAGTTCGACCACCATCACCCGGTTCAAGGTGCCGTTGAGCAGTACCATCGCCATGCCAACGCTGACCTGAAACAGTGCGAGGCGCAGCAGCCGGCCCAGCGGCAAGTCCACACTCGCCGCATCCGCAAATGGCAGCAGCTGGAATACCAGCGCTGTCCAGTGCGGTGTCGGAGGGCGGACGGGGCGGTTCATCCGTGGCGCACCAGTTCAAGCGCCTGCGATTTGTAGAACCCGCTCGAAATATGCTGGGTGCGCCCGATGCTCCAGCCATTGAGGCGCGACAGCCGTTCGCGCAGCTCGCCTTCTGCCACCGGGACGATCGCGGGCGAGCGGTCGGATTTGGGGAAGAATTTGCCCACTTCGTGCATCGCGGTCAGCAACCGAGTGCGCGGGGCGAATGTGAACAGGATGCTGCCGGTGGTGCGCTGCGCCAGTTGGCCAAGGGCATCGACCAGATCTTCGGGTTGATAATGGATCAGCGAATCCATCGCCACCACATGGGCAAAGGTGCCCAGCGCCGGGTCAAGCATGTCGCCACTGCGCCAGTGAATGCGTCCATGGCCGATGAACGAAGGCGTGCGGTCCCGCGCGACTTCGACCAGCCCTGCGGCGACATCAATCCCGGTGACTTCGGCGCCCCGGCATGCAGCCGCGACCGCCAGTGACCCGGTGCCGCACCCGGCATCAAGCACCGCGGTGCGGCGTAAATCATTCGGCAGCCAGCCCAGCAGCGTTGCGCGCATCGCATCACGCCCGGCGCGCACCGTCGCGCGAATGCCGCTGACCTTGGCGTCCGAGGTCAGATCGATCCACGCCTGGCGCGCAGTGCTATCAAAATAGGTCGCCAGCGCTTCGCGCCGATGATCATATTCGGAAGGGAGCCGCGTTGCCATTATTCGAACCCCAGGAAATCAAAGATGTCGCGGTCTTTCATCGGCTGTGCGAGGCTGGGATCGACACCCGCCCACAGCATTGCCGCAAGGCGCAGATATTCGTCCTGCGCTGCGATCACTTCGGGATCATCGCCCATTTCGAACAACGTGCACTTTTTCAGGCGCGAACGGCGGATCGCGTCGACATCCTTGAAGTGCGCAAGGCGGGGCATCCCGACCTTGTCGCAGAAGCGGTCAATCTCGTCAGTTTCGCGGCTGCGATTGGCCACCACGCCAGCTAGGCGCACGTCATAGTTTTTCGACTTGGCGGCAATCGCCGCGACGATCCGGTTCATCGCGAAGATGCTGTCGAAATCGTTCGCGGCTACCACCAACGCGCGTTCGGCATGTTGCAGCGGCGCGGCGAACCCGCCGCACACCACATCGCCCAGCACATCGAAGATCACGACATCGGTTTCTTCGAGCAGATGGTGCTGTTTCAGCAGCTTCACCGTCTGGCCAACCACATAACCACCGCAACCGGTGCCAGCCGGGGGACCGCCAGCTTCGACGCACATGACGCCGTTATAGCCTTCGAACATGTAGTCTTCAGGCCGCAGTTCCTCGGCGTGGAATTCGACCGTTTCGAGGACGTCGATCACGGTCGGCATCAGCTTTTTGGTCAGCGTAAAGGTGCTGTCATGCTTGGGATCGCAACCGATCTGCAGGACCCGGTGGCCGAGCTTGGAAAAAGCGGCAGACAGGTTTGACGAGGTGGTCGATTTGCCGATCCCGCCCTTGCCATAGACCGCGAACACCTTGGCGCCCTTGATCTTGTCTTCCGGATCAAGCTTGACCTGAACCGATCCATCGCCATCGGGCTGGCTGAAAGCGGATTGGGGGCTGTGCAGATTCATGTGTTCGGATCCCTTTGGTTCATTCGCCCGCGAACACGCCTTCAAGGCGGTCCTCGAGTTCGTCGCTCGCTTCGCGCAAGGCGGCGAGGGTGGCAGCGTCAGGTTCCCACAGATGGCGGTCACAGGCTTCAAGCAGGCGGTTGGCGACACGGGCCGAGCTCTTTGGATTGAGATCAGATAGCCGCCGCCGCATTGTTTCATCGAGCACGAAGGTCTCGGAAATCTTCTGATACACCCACGGCGCAACCTGCCCGGTGGTGGCCGACCAGCCCAAGGTACTCGTCACATGCCCTTCGATCTGGCGCACGCCTTCGTAGCCGTGTTCCAGCAGGCCTTCGAACCATTTGGGGTTCAGCGTGCGCGTGCGGGTTTCCAGGTCGATCTGTTCGCCGAGCGTACGCACTTTGGTGGCCCCGCGCGTCGCGTCGAGGATGTAGACCGGGGTATCGGCCCCCTTCGCCCGGCTGACCGAACGGGTCACCCCGCCAAGCCCGTCAACATACTGATCGACATCATTGATGCCGAGTTCGACGCTTTCGAGGTTCTGATAAGTGAAATCGACCGTGCTCAGCGCGCTTTGCAGCAATTCGCGCTGCTGCACCGGCTTGCCCGCAACCCCGTAGGCAAAGCCCTTGTTGATCTCGAACGCATTGGCGAGTTCATCGGGATCGGCCCAGACGCCGCCTTCAATCATCTGATTGACGTTGGCACCGTAAGCGCCCTCTGCATTGGAGAACACCCGCAGCGCGGCGGTTTCCATGTCGCAGCCATGCTTTTCCATCTGCGCCAGCGTGTGCTTGCGGATGAAATTCGCCTCGATCGTCTCGTCAGCCTGGCTGGCGACCAGCGCGGCTTCGGCCAGCATCCGGGTTTGCATCGGCAGGAGGTCGCGGAAGATGCCCGACAGCGTCATCACCACATCAATCCGCGGGCGCCCCAGTTCGGTCAGCGGGATCAGTTCCGCTCCGCACAAGCGGCCATAGGAATCGCGCCGGGGGCGAGCGCCCATCAGCATCATCGCCTGCGCGATCTGGACGCCTTCGGACTTCATGTTGTCGGTGCCCCACAGCACCATGGCGATGCTTTCGGGGAAGGGTTCGCCGCCGTTGACATGGCGCGCGATCAGTTGCTGCGATTGTTCGCTACCCAGCCGGCAGGCATAGGCCGACGGCATCAGGAACGGATCAAACCCGTGAATATTGCGACCCGTGGGCAGCACATCGGGGTTGACCACCACATCGCCGCCCGGCGCAGGTTGGACATAGCCACCATCAAGCGCGTGGATCAGCGACCCCATTTCGTCGGATGAATCAAGCTTTGCGCCCAGCGCCGCGCGGTCACCCGGCGTATCGCCAGAGGCCGCCGCTTCCATCATCGCATCGAGCATGTCCTCACGCTCAATCCCTTGCGGGTTGCGGCCGAGGATATGCAGACCGTGCGGGATCAGCGCCTCTTCCATCTCGTACAACCGCGCAGGCAGTTCGCCGATGTCGGTGTAGACGATGTCGAGCACTTCGCACTGATCGGCGATCAAGGCGGCCAGATCGGCGCGCTCGGCCGCATGGTCGGCATCGTCGATGGTGCCGCGCCAGCGGTCGACGCTCGCCTTAAGCTCAATCAGGCCCTTGTAGAGGCCGGCCTGCGCCAGTGGCGGGGTGAGATAGCTTACCAGCGTCGCGCCCGAACGGCGCTTGGCCAGCATGCCTTCGGACGGGTTGTTGGCTGCGTAGAGGTAGAAGTTCGGGGCATCGCCG
>JANQTR010000013.1 GCA_030731635.1 Erythrobacter sp.
AGTTCGTAATGCACGAAATCAAGCTCGGCCGTGCCGGCGAAATCGCGGATCGGGAAGACGCTGCGCAGCGTCTTTTCAAGGCCCGAAATGTATCCGGTGGACTTGTCCGACCGCAGGAACTGCTCGTAGCTTTCGCGCTGCACCTCGATCAGGTTCGGCATCTGCACCACTTCGTGGATGTCGCCGAAGATCTTGCGGATACGCCGCTTTGCAGTGCCCTGCGCCGTACGGCTGCGAGTGGCGTGCGGCTTCGCTTTGGTTGCCATGGAGGGGTAGGCCTCTTTGTTGTGCCGCGCGCAAGGGATGCGGCGCGGGTGGGGAAATTCGCAATGTTCGGCGCGAAAGGTGCCTGTTTTACAACGCGAAAAACGCCGCATGGCCAACGCCGCCCTGTGGGTCGGTGATGGCAGCAGCTGTTCCTGTGCGTCGCGAAACTGGCTAGCGTTGCTTCCTTCCCGGACCGGCCCACCGCGTATGGGCCAATCTTGCTCGAAACAGACGCGAGGCGCGCATGTAGGATCGCTGTGGGCCAGAGTCAACCGGGGCGCAGGGCAGTTTGCTGGCAAGAAAGCGCTTGCGTTGGCAGGCGCAATCGATTGAACCACCCGCCATGATTGCACCGCCGACCAATCCGTTACACGATCCGGAGCATTTCCTCGCCCTAGGGCTGCAACTGGCGCAGAGCAAGGCGGGCGCCCTGGCGCTATCGCTTGCTGACCGGGCCACCGCGCTGCATTCCGATGACCCACTATGGCAAGCACTGGCTTCTGCAGTGCGCCGGGGAGAGATTCCCGATTTTCACGTCCGGATGCTGCACGATCAGCGTCGCAATGCCGCCTACCGTCAGGCGATTGAGCGGTTTGCACCGGGTCGCCGGGTGCTCGACATCGGCACGGGGTCGGGGCTGCTGGCGATGATGGCCGCACGCGCCGGGGCCAAACGGGTCTATGCCTGCGAGGAAAACGCGATGCTGGCAGCGGCCGCGCGCACGGTCATCGCTGCCAATGGCCTTGCTGACCGGATCACGGTGTTCGACCGCCATTCGGGCACGCTTGACCGAATGCGCGATCTGGATGGCGGGGTTGATCTGGTGGTGTCCGAAATCTTCTCGCACTGCGTGGTCGGCGAAGGGGTGCTTGAATCGCTCGCCCATGCCCGCGCGCATCTGGCTGCGCCCGGCGCGATCTTCCTGCCCGAACGGGCGAGCATCATGGTGGCGCTGGCCGATTTCCCGCCGTTGGTGGAAAGCGTGGACACGGTAGAGGGGTTCGATCTCAGCGCTTTCAGCCCGCATCTGCAGGTCAAACGCTATCTGTGGCCCGATCACCCGGCGCTGGCGCTGCGCAGTGCCGCGGCGCGCCAGTTCCTGTTCGATTTTGGCGCGGGCGATCCGCCACTGACCGCAGCCAGCACGTGCGAACTGGTCAGCAGCGGAGGGATGATCAGCGGTCTGGCGCAGTGGCTGCACCTGCATTTTGCCGACGACATCAGCTACGAAAACCGCCCCGGCAGTACCCCCGATCTGCACTGGGCGATCAATCTTACCCCGGCCCAGCGGCATGAAAGCGCGCCGGGTGCGGCCTACACCGCCGGGGGTTGGTATAGTCGGGCGACGCTGATCAACTGGTGCCAACTCGCCGAACAAGATTGATAAACGGCATCGATAATATCGTTTTTCAATATTATTGATTGACGATAAATCGAATCGGGCATAGATACTCCTTATCGAATCACGATATGAACTATAAAGGAGATCGATATGAACCGCATTCTCAACACCGCACTCGCCGCTGCTTTTGCCTTCGGCCTCACGTTCGGCACGATCGGGGTGCTTGTCACCGTGCCCCCGGCGCAGGCCGAGGTTCCCGTCGCATGGGCCCTGCCCGAAGTCGCCTGAACAGGCATCGGCTGACCAGAGGACCGAAATCCAGCCACCGCAAAGGGGTGAAGCACGATGACCGACAAACCAAACGATATTCTTCTGCTGGCAGGCAAAGTCCTGACCATCCTCATGCAAGGCTTGATGGCCTGTGCAGCCTTGACCCTGATCATCGTTGGCCCTTTGGCTGCGGTGATGTCCGATACGATCAATGCCGAAATGGTGGCTGATTATGGGTCAAAGGTCGCACCCATGCCCATATCAGCGATCCTGGCGCTCTTCGCATGTGCGCTTGTTGCAGTTGTACTGGTCTTCTTCTTCTTCGGAAAATTGCGCGCCATCATATCCAGCGTTGCCGAAGGCGAACCGTTTCTGCCCGAGAATGCCAATCGCATCAACGCTATGGCGTGGTTGCTGGCAGCCCTTCAGGTCGCAAAATTTGTGCTGGGCGCGGCTGCCGTGCCGGTCGCGACATGGGCTTCGACCATCGAATCTGAAGATTTGCACATCAGCACCGATTTCTCCTCTGGTTTTGACCTGACGTCGATATTGATGGTGGTCGTCCTGTTCATCCTCGCCCGCGTGTTCCGCCATGGCGCTGCGATGCGTGCCGATCTTGAAGGGACCGTGTGATGCCGCCCATCAACGATGACATCGAAGGAACCCGGATCATGGTGAAGCTTGATGATCTGCTTTACGCTCGCCGCATGACGTTGACCGACCTGTCCGAACGGGTGGGACTGACGCTGGCCAACCTGTCGATCCTCAAGACGGGCAAGGCCAAGGCGATCCGCTTCTCCACCCTTGCGGCGATCTGCCGCGAACTGGAATGCCAGCCGGGCGATCTGCTCGCCTACGAAACGGAGTAAAAGGCCCGGCGGGCCGGGGAGTATCTCCGGCCCGCTGACGCTTGCTCAGTCAGACCGGACCCGCCCGATCACCAGCGCGGCAAAGGCCAACAGCAGGATAGCGCCTGATTCAAACACGACGTTTTCGGCATCCATATCCTTGCCCTGCAGCACGATCAGCCGGGCAATCGCAGTGATCGCGATGAAGATCGGGAAGACGAAGGACGAACCCTTGCCGGTGTAGAACACGGCGATCATTGCAATCACTTCGGTGTAGAGGAACATCAGCAGGATATCGGCCAGCACGATCGATCCGCGCTGATAGACCGACCAGACCTCGGTCCCCGCCGCCACCAGCGTCATGATCGCGGCCAGCATCAGCAGGCCCTGTTCGATATATTTGAACAGCTTGCCCGCCGGGCTGTTGCGCAGATCCGGTTCCGGACGGGGGTCGTATTGTTCGGGCGTGTCCATATTGCCTAGCTATAGGCCACAAGGCCACGCTTCGCCAAAGGTTTACGCTTCGACTACGCGTGATCCGTCAACGCCAAAGCGTCGCGTCGCAGGGACAATCGGCTTGACTTGGCCGCAAGGGTGACTATTGGCCCGCCACGACTACTCCGGTGGTCATCCGTCCGAGACAGTTGGTGAGAGCAATCGGGCTCTCTTAATTTCCAGCCTAGACGGGGAAACGAGATTCCGGCGACCTTGCGCAAGCAGTCGCCCGCGTGCCCGCCTTGATGGTGGCACACACCCTCCTTCCCTTTCGACGGACTCGCCCGCACTCGGCGCTTCGGCACCGGCGCGGACAAACGTAGCCGATCGTGCGGGAGCCATCCCGTCGCGATCATTTGTGAAGGAGTATGGCATGGATCGTTCGCAGAAAGCCGACGCGGTTGCCCAGCTCAATACGGTCTTCAACGAGGTCAGCGTGGTGGTTGTCACCCGCAATCTCGGCATGACAGTGGCGCAAACCACTGCCCTGCGTCTGAAGATGCGTGATGCTGGTGCGACCTACAAGGTTGCGAAGAACCGTCTTGTCAGGCTCGCCCTTGAAAACACCGACTATGTCGGGCTGGATGACATGCTCACCGGCCCGGTCGGGCTGGCCTGGTCAACTGACCCGGTCGCGGCTGCAAAGGCCGCTGTCGAATTCGCCAAGACGAACGACAAGCTCGAACTCGTCGGCGGCTCGATGGGCTCGGTTGTGCTCGATGAAGCCGGGATCAAGGCGCTTGCCTCGATGCCGAGCCTCGACGAGCTGCGCGCCAAGCTTATCGGTCTGGTCAACGCGCCGGCGACGAAAATCGCTCAGGTCGTTACCGCGCCCGCCGCGAAGGTCGCCCGTGTGTTTGCCGCTTACGCGGACAAGGCAGCCTAAAAGACGCTTTTCGTCAGACGACACAATCTTGGGGTTTTGGACATGGTGTCCGGCCCCGCCACAATTTGGAGTGAACCATCATGGCTGATATTGCCAAGCTTGTTGAAGAACTTTCGAAGCTGACCGTCCTCGAGGCGGCTGACCTTGCCAAGGCCCTCGAAGAAGCATGGGGCGTGAGCGCCGCTGCTGCGGTCGCGGTTGCCGCTGGCCCCGCCGCAGCTGCTGAAGCTGTGGAAGAGCAGACCGAATTCGACGTCATCCTGACCGGCGACGGCGGCAAGAAGATCCAGGTCATCAAGGAAGTCCGTGCGATCACCGGCCTGGGCCTGACCGAAGCCAAGACCCTCGTGGAATCGGCTCCGAAGGCGATCAAGGAAGGCATCAACAAGGCCGAAGCTGAAGAGATCAAGAAGAAGATCGAAGAAGCCGGCGGCGTCGTCGAGCTCAAGTAAGCTTCGAACCAAGTTTTGCGGGTGTCTTGAAGCACTCGCAGATGGGAGGGCGGCGTCAGCAATGGCGCCGCCCTTTTTGGTATTTATCTGGTCCGCGGATTTGGCTAATCGTGGGGCGATCCCGGCAAGGGGTCGTGAAAAAACAGGGACGTATCCTTCATGAACATCAAATTGATTGCACTCGCCATGGCGGCGGGTGTTTCGCTGAGTGGTTGCGCGACCGTAATCAACGGCACCAACGTCAACTATGCGACCGAAACCGATCCTGCGGGAGCGGATATCGTCTTCCTTAACGGGCTCAAGTGCACCTCGCCGTGCGAGTTGGAACTGCGGCGCGGGTCGGATACGCGGGTGGACATTACCAAGCCGGGCTATGATCCGGTCTACGTCCTGATCCAGTCGCGTCTGGCCGGTTCGACGTTTGGCAACATCATTCTGGGCGGCGGCATTGGCGCTGCGGTTGATGGCAGCAATGGCGCCAGCAATACGCTGTCACCGCGCCCGCTGTCTGTTCGCCTCGCCCCAGCCGGTTCGGGCCAGCCTGCGATGCTGCTCGACAAGGATGGCAAGGATGTGATGACGGTCGATGAACACAACGACAAGGTGCGCCTCGATGTCGCCAAGACGATCGGCCAGGATCTCGCCGGCGTCAAAGACGAAATGATGGCCAAGCCCTAGGGCGTCCATTCGGCATGCATGCGCAGAAATTTTGCCTGCGCCCATGCTTGAAAGTCACAGGGCGGTGCCAGTCATGGTGCCGCCCTGATTCAAGCTAAAGGCACTGCCGGGTTCATCCGATGACCCCGGCCAAAAGTTAACAAATGCAAGGAATGCAAGCGTCTAGAAACGGGTCGATTCACCTTAATCCGGACAAAGTTACTTTACACCCTGTTAATAACCCCTACCATCTTCCTACCGAGGTCGCCGAGTCGTTTTCAGGATTCGAACGCGCCAATGGGGGGAACACCCCAGGCTCGTTCCTTGGTAATATTGGGGGTTTTAATGTCCATCGTTAAGGTATGCCTCGTGGCGAGTGCACTTTTGTGCGCGGGCCCTGCGTTTGCACAAGACGTGGTCTATCGGCCTGTCAGCCCCACCTTTGGCGGCAATCCGTTCAATTCGAACCACGTGCTCGGCGTCGCCAACGCGAATAACAACACGCGCGATCCAAGCGCGGCCAGCACCAATTCACAAGCCGACATCTTCGCCCGCCAGCTGCAATCCCGGCTGCTTTCGGCGCTGTCGTCACAGATCGTCGATGCGATTTTTGGCGACAATCCGCAGGAACAGGGCACGATCAGTTTTGGCGGCCAGACGATCGAATTTTTCCGCAGCCTTGACGATGTGACGTTGATCATCCGCAATGATGAAACCGGTGAAGAAACCCGGATCGTCGTTCCGCTGTTCATTGAAGTGAACTGAGGCCGGATGATGTATCGTTCTTTATCTCTATCATTGACTTGCGCCGCAGCGCTGGCCGTTTCCGGCTGTGTGTCCATACCCCAGGATGGTCGCAATTCCTTGCCGACCACCACCAGCCTTGCCTACTTCCCGAAGAAGACCCAAACCCAGAACCTGCTGAATCAGCTGCCTTCGCCGCAGCGGCCGGTGGCAATTGCGGTCTATGGCTTCACCGATCAGACCGGCCAGTTCAAACCAAGTGAAACAGGGCAGACGCTGTCGCGCGCGGTGACGCAGGGTGCCAGTTCAATGCTGGTCAAGGCGCTGCAGGATGCGGGCACCCGCGGCTGGTTCACTGTGGTTGAGCGGGAACGGCTCGATAACCTGCTGCGCGAACGCCAGATCATCGGCGAAATGCGCAAGCGTTATCTGGGTGAGCAGGAAATTGATCCCGCTGCCCTGCCGGCACTGCTGTTTGCAGGCGTGCTGCTCGAAGGCGGGATTGTCGGCTATGACACCAACACTGTCACTGGCGGCGCCGGTGCGGCGTTCCTCGGGATTGGTGCGCGCACCGAATATCGCCAGGACACGGTGACTGTTTACCTGCGTGCCGTATCGGTGCGCACCGGCGAAGTGCTCGCCAATGTGACCACCTCCAAAACCATCGCCAGTCAGGCGTTGGGCGCCAGCGCGTTCAAGTTCGTGGCTTTCCGCGAACTGCTCGAAGCCGAAGCCGGGATCACCTCGAACGAACCCGACCAGATCGCGCTGCAACAGGCGATCGAAAAGGCAGTTTATGGCCTCGTCCTCGAGGGGGTTGAGCTGGACCTGTGGCGGTTCGAAGACATGACCGCCGCTCAGCCACTGATCGCCGCCTATCGGGCGGAGCGGGACGGAGTTTACGACGCCAGCGACATTCAGAAAGCCGTCAAGCGGGCAGGGTCACTGTCCGCGCTGACGGTGGTCGATGGTGAGGATGATGGCAAACGGCGTGACGGTTCGTAACGCCGAAATGCCTTTTCCAAGGGGCTGAACCAGCTCTGCGGAAAGGAATAAAATAAAGCACGCAAAGGAGCTGTAACTCCGATGCGCGCGAGGAAAGGCTAGCGATTACCTATGTAGCCCGGCGTCTCAACGCGCCGTGGCCAGCGCATGGTATCGCCTATCGATAGGGCGGATGCAACCATGAATGCCAAGCTATTACAGGCAGCTCCCCGATCGCAGATGATGTTGCGCGCGGCGGATGGCTGCGTTGCGCAGGCTCGCCATGCCTGCCGCGTGACCATGAATGCCAACCTCAACGCCACTTTGGACGCGACCCAAAACCGGGCCGCCACCACCAATCCCGTGCCGTTTCACAGCGGTTTGGGTGCGGTTTTGATCATCGATCAGCTTGGCATCGGAGGCCCAATGACCGCCAGCCGCGCCATCTGATCGACTGTATTCCCGGCAGGGCACGCGTCCTGCCAGGGCAATTCTCACCGGGGCAACAGATCCCGGGTCACAACAAGAAAGTCCGTCGCGAACGACTCAAACGACAAAAGGAACTTGAGATGAAAAAGACTATTCTAACCGGCGCGTCGGTCTTGGCTTTGGCCATTGCCGCACCCGCCCTTGCTCAGAGCAACCAGTCGACCGTTACGCAGACCGGCAGCGGCCAGAGCGCCGATGTCACCCAAAGCGGTGCCAATGACCTGTCGACTGTCACCCAGTCGAACGCTGACAACGAAGCCGAAGTGGTCCAGGCGGGCGTCCTCGGCGGCACCTCGGACATCGTTCAGAGCGGCACGGACAACTTCGCCAGCGTCAGCCAAAGCGATGATGGCGATGTCGTCATCCCCGGCAGCGTCCCACCGAGCTCGATCTCAACTGTCGACCAGACCGGCAATGGCAACAGCGCGACGGTGGCTCAGACCACGCAGTCGCAGGTGTTCGCCAACGAATCTGACATTGATCAGTTGGGCAACAATAACATCGCC
>JANQTR010000014.1:0-18717 GCA_030731635.1 Erythrobacter sp.
GCCCCGCCTCGATCACGTGGAATTTTGACGAATCGATCATCACCGGCACGCGGGCGATGTCAGGCTCGGCAGCGATCAGTTTGAGGAATGTCGTCATGGCATGGACGGCATCGAGCAGCCCTTCGTCCATGTTGACGTCAATCAACTGCGCGCCGTTTTCGACCTGCTGGCGTGCGACTTCGACCGCGGCGGGGTAATCGCCCGCCATGATCAGCTTCTTGAACGCGGCGCTGCCGGTCACGTTGGTGCGCTCGCCAATATTGATGAAGCGGGAGGAGGAGGATTGGGTCATTTTCACAATTTCCGTTCGCATCGAGCGAAGTCGAGATGCCCCGCCGGTGTGTCTCGACTTCGCTCGACACGAACGGGGCGTGGGATCGGGGTTCAGGCGGCCACGGTGAAGGGCTCAAGCCCGGCCAGCCGCATGGCAGGCTCAGGGTGCGGCACCGTGCGCGGGGTCGACTTCGCCACCGCCCGCGCAATTGCGGCGATATGCCCAGGTGTCGATCCGCAGCACCCGCCAAGGATATTGACCTGCCCATGATCGGCCCAGTCCGCCACCAGCGCAGCAGTAGTGTCCGGCAGTTCGTCATATTCGCCCAGTTCATTGGGCAGGCCCGCGTTGGGATAGATCATCAACAGCGTATCGGCGATTTGTGAGAGCACCTTGACGTGCGGACGCAGCTGCTGCGCGCCGAAGCTGCAATTGAGGCCGATGGTCAGCGGCTTGGCGTGGCGCACCGCATACCAGAACGCCTCGACCGTATGGCCCGACAGGTTGCGGCCCGAAAGGTCGGTCAGCGTCATCGAGATCATCAACGGAATGTCGCGTCCGGTCTCACGTTCCAATTGCTTGACCGCCATGATCCCGGCCTTGGCGTTAAGAGTATCGAACACGGTTTCAATCAGGATGAAATCCACCCCGCCTTCAACCAGCGCGGCGGCCTGTTCCTTGTACACCGTGACCAGCTCGTCAAAGTCGATCTCGCGGTAGCCGGGGTCTTCGACATCGGGGCTGAGGGACAAGGTCTTGTTGGTCGGGCCGATCGCGCCTGCCACAAAGCGCGGGCGGCCATCTTTCGCCGCATATTCATCGGCCAGCGCGCGGGCGAGCTTGCCGCTGGCGATGTTGATGTCCGCCACCAGACCTTCAGCGGCATAATCGGCTTGACTGATGCGGTTGGCCGAAAAGGTGTTGGTTGACACCACATCCGATCCCGAATCCAGATAGGCGCGGGTAATGTCGCCAATCACATCGGGCCGCGTCAGCGCGAGGATGTCATTATTGCCCTTCTGGTCGGCGGTCAGGCCCAGATCACCGGCATAGTCGGCCTCGGTCAGCTTGCGGTTCTGTATCTGCGTTCCGAATGCGCCATCGAAGATCAGTACACGCTTGGCAGCGGCGGCGAGCAATTCCTGGCGCGCGTTCATGCCGCGTCTCCGACCGGTCGTTTGCCGAGCAGGTGGCAAATCGCATAGGCCAAATCGGGCCGGTTGAGGGTGTAGAAGTGGAAATCGCGCACCCCGCCTGCGTAAAGGCGGCAAGACAAAACGGATTGCGGAATAAGCTGCAGATATTGGCGCGCGGCGGGCTGTGCGTCCAACCCTTCGAACAAGCCGTCCATCCACGCCGGAATTGCCGCCCCGCAAGCGCCTGCAAACTTGCGCGCCTGCGCCACGTTGGTAACGGGCAGGATGCCCGGCAGGATCGGCGCATCAATGCCCGCAGCGGCGCATTTGTCGCGGAATGCAAAGAAGGTTTCGGCCGAGAAGAAGAACTGGCTGATCGCGCGGCTGGCGCCTGCATCCAACTTGCGCTTCAGGTTGTCGATATCGGATTGCGGGCAATCGGCGTCGGGGTGGGTTTCTGGATAAGCAGCGACCGAAATCTCGAAATCGGCGATTTCTTTCAGCCCCGCGACCAGATCGGCGGCGCTGGCGTAGCCATCGGGGTGCGGCACGAAGGGTGCGCCCGGTTCCCCCGCATCGCCCCGCAGCGCGACGATGTGGCGCACGCCAGCTTCCCAGTAATGTTCGGCGACTTCGCGGATTTCAGCCTTGGACGCGGCCACGCAGGTGAGATGCGCGGCGGCCGGAAGCCCCGCTTCGGCAATGATCCGCGCCACCGTGGCGTGGGTGCGCTCGCGCGTCGATCCGCCTGCACCATAAGTGACCGACACGAAGCTGGGCCCCAACGGCTTCAACTGCGTCACCGCATCCCAAAGCTGGGCCTCCATCTTATCGCTTTTGGGCGGGAAGAATTCAAAACTTACCGCCACATCGCCCGGCAGGCCGGAAAACAGCGGCGTGTCGGTCGCGGTGCGGTATTCGTGAAGCTGGTTGAGGGTCGGAGTCATCAGGCGGTTTCTCGGATCGATTCGGCGGAGGACTTGGCAAAGGCAGCCGCGCGGCGCTTGCCAATCCAGATCTTGACGACCAGCTCGCCGCCTTCGAGCGCAACCGGTGTAGAGGCGGTAAACCCGGCGGCGCGGAGCAGTTCGGCCATCTGGCGGTCGGTAAAGCCCAGCCGTGCATGCTGATGCCGGGTGCGCAATTCTTCGCGATCATGGCTGGCGAAATCGACAATCGCGATGCGACCGCCCGCACGGGTGACGCGGGCAGCCTCGTCCAGTGCCGGGCCGGGATCGGTGGCAAAATGCAGCACCTGATGCAGCAGCACCGTGTCGAAACTGGCAGCTGGCAGTGGCAGGTCGGCAAAATCGCCCTGCACCAGCTCGATCTGCGCGGTCGGTAGATGTTGTAGCTTGGCCCGCGCCACGCGCAGCATTTCAAGGTTCTTGTCGAGCGCAACGATTCGGTCGGCAGTGCCTGCGAACAGCTCCGCCATGCGCCCGGTGCCGGTGCCGATATCAAGCATAGCGCCCAGCGGCGCATCTGCCAGCGCTTCGACGAGGCGGCGTTCGACCTCGGCATCGGGGCTGTGAAGCAGGCGCAGCTCATCCCATTCCCCGGCGTGGCGTGCGAAATAGATCCCGGCGGCAGCATCGCGTGCTTCGCGGATCGCGGCGAGTTTGCGTCGATCAGCCTCGCACAGCGCCGCAAAGGCGGGTTCGGCAACTTCGGCAGTGGCGAGCAGCGCCTGCGTGGCTTCGATAATTGGTGCGGCAGGCCCTTCGGGATCAGCTTGCCGCAGGAAAACCCAGCTGCCCTCGCGCCGCCGTTCGGCGAGGCCGGCATCGCAGAGGATACCAACATGGCGCGATACGCGCGGCTGGCTTTGGCCGAGGACTTGCGCCAGCTCGCCCACGGCCAGCTCCATCGTGCCCAGCAGCCGGGCAATTCGCAGTCGGGTCGAATCGCCCAGCGCCTTGAAGATGTCCTCGATCACCATCCCAACATCATATAAAGATATTTTTATATGTGTAAATCACTTGCCACAGGAAAACGCACTACCCCTCGGCAATCAGGCGGGCATAGTGGTCGCGCAGGGTCTCGTTGCCATATTCGGGTGTGAGGTCGGCGGCGTATTCCCCGGTCACAGGGTCAAGCACCAGCATGCTTTCGGTCGCGTAATAACGCGCAATGCGGGCATATTCGGCTTTCTCGGCGAACCAGCCTGATACCCCTGCCCCCAATGCCAACACCCGCTCAGCATAGCTGAACAGCTTGGGCGAGACAGATTTGAAACGCGGCGGCTTGCCAGCCACTTCGCACAGCAGTTCACCCTGTTCGCGCAAGGAGATCGCCGGGCCGGGGCCCCCGATCGGCAGAACGCGCCGAGAAGCCTCGGGATTGTCGATGCACCCGGCGATAAAGCGGGCCAGATCGCCGTTGCTGATCGGCTTGCAGCGGGTAAGGTTGCCATCGCCAAAGATCAGGAACGGCTTGCCCGCCCGCACCCGCTTGACCTGCCCCGACAGCGATTTGAAGAACGCAGTAGGGCGGACGATCGTATAGGTGATCCCGCTGGCCGCCAGCCGCGCTTCGAAGGCCAGTTTGGCGTGTTGAAACGCCAGCAGCGGTTTCTGCACACAGATCGCCGAAAGCAGGATGAAATGCACGACGCCGGCGCGCTGCGCTGCATCAAGCAGCGCTAGGTTGGCGGCAAAATCGATTGCCTGTGCATCCTTGGGCGCGCCGCTGCGTGAGGCGATGCACGAGATGACAATATCGGGCCGGGCAGCCGCCAGCATCTGGGTCAGCACCGCAGGATTATCCAATCCGGCGTACACGGCGACAGCCCCGGCCAATTCAGGCAGTGCCGCCCCGGCTGAACCGGGCCGCAGTAATACTGTCACCGCATGGCCATCAGCCACCAGCCGCGCTGCCACCGCCCGCCCGATGGTCCCGCTGGCTCCGGCAACAAACACGCGGCGAGGCAAGGTCGGGGAGGCATCCATCCCCGCTCCCTAACGCCCATGCCCTGCGCCGCCAACTATTTGCGAAACATCCCGACACTGAGGACGCAGCATGGCTGAAAAATGGCCATTCCTGGCTGGTCAGGGGCAAGCTTGTGGTGCTAGCGCTCAGCATTGACGGCAGGGGATGGCGATTGATCGAAGTGAATGCTCTAATCAGGCCAGACTGTTTGCAGGACCACCGCGCAGTCATTCAGGATTCTGGCATGCAGGCGGGTGTGACCCGTTGACCAATCGCGATTGGACCGCATGGGCGATTGGCCGGATCGAAGCCGACTTCACCCGGTCGGCCGACACGCACCTGCTTTCGCTGCCTATGCCGACCCTGCCCGATATCGCTCTCTACCTGAAAGACGAATCGAGCCACCCCACGGGTAGCCTCAAACATCGGCTGGCGCGGTCACTGTTTCTCTATGGTCTGTGCAATGGCTGGATTGGCAAAGGCCAGCCAATCATCGAGGCATCAAGCGGTTCGACCGCCGTTTCAGAAGCTTATTTCGCCCGCATGCTTGGCCTGCCATTTGTCGCCGTGGTGCCGCGCGCCACTGCTCCGGCCAAGATCGCGGCGATCGAATTTTACGCCGGGCGGTGCCACTTCGTTGATAGCGGCGCCGAAATGTATGACGTCGCCCGCACACTCGCCGATGAGCTGGGCGGTCACTACATGGATCAGTTCACCTTTGCCGAACGCGCGACCGATTGGCGGGCCAACAACAATATCGCCGAAGCGATCTTTGCGCAGATGGCCCGCGAACCGCACCCGGTGCCAGACTGGATCATTTGCGGCGCCGGCACGGGCGGCACTTCGGCTACCATCGGGCGCTATGTCCGCTATAACCGTTTGGCATCGCAGGTCTGCGTGGCCGATCCCGAACACTCGGTGTTTCATCGCCATTGGTCAGACCGCACCGTTACCACAGCATGCGGCCCGTCCAGCCTGATCGAAGGGATCGGCCGCCCGCGGGTCGAGCCGAGCTTCCTGCCCGAGGTGGTCGATCGCATGATCGCCGTCACCGACGCGATGAGCATCGCCGCCGCACGCGTGGTCAGCCGCCGGATCGGCAGGCTCTGCGGGGGATCAACCGGCACCAATATCTGGGCCTGCGCAATGATCGCCAGCGAGATGGCGGCGTCTGGCCGCAGTGGTTCGATTGTCTCGATCCTTTGCGATGACGGCACACGTTATCGCGATACCATATTCGACGATGCCTGGCTGGCCGGTCAGGGGATTGATACGACTGTCCATGAAGAACGACTGGAAAGGTTCTTTGCCACCGGAAAATTCTGACAAGGGCGACTGCGCTGCAGATCAGCCTTACGCCGCAGCGGGACAAGGTTGTCGTCACCGATGCGGTGCGCCGCTTGCGCCATGAAAAGGTGGAGGCCCGAGCCGGAATCGAACCGGCGTGCGAGGATTTGCAGTCCTCTACGTAACCACTCCGCCATCGGGCCGAGCCATCCGGGGTTCTAACCCTGAACAGAGGGGGCGCACTAGCGATTCGGGGCGCGCTTGGCAATGTGTGTTTCGGGGCTGCGCTTTTCCGCAACCTCAGTCTGGACCCGGGCCGCGTCGCACGGCATGGCGGCTTTCATGACCATTGCCAGCTTGCTCGAACCCGTCACCGGCCAGCCCGGCCCCGCCCGCCTTGCCCATGCAGGCGACTGGATGCAGGGACGGACTCTGTATGGCGGGGCTTCAGCCTTGGTCGCATACACCATGGCAACGCGGGCGTTCCAAGGCCTGCCGCCGCTGCGGGCCGGGCAGATCGCTTTCGTCGCGCCGGTGGGGGAAGAGATCACACTGACCGCCGAAATTATCCGGCAGGGACGCAATGTCACGCAGGTGCGCAGCGAAATTCACTCCGATGGCAAGGTCGCTTTGAGTGCGTTCTGGCTGTTTGGCGAGGGGCGCGAGCCCAACGCGGTGCAGCCCGCCGATCCGCCCGAACATTGGCCAGGAGCGCCAGACGCCAGCGAGCCGGTCGTAGGCGGGCCGATGCCGAGCTTCATCAGCCACAATTTCGAACTGCGCTATGGTCAGGCCAAAGGCGCTGAACACGGTGCGACGGTTCGGCGCTGGGCGCGTCTGACCGAAGACCACGATCTTGATCCGGCGGCAAAACTGATACTGATGGGCGACGTCATGCCGCCGGGCGCGATGCGGGCGATGCGCCGCGTCGGCCCGATCAGCTCGATCAATTGGGCGTTCAACGTGCTCGACCCCGAAAGCCGATCGCCGGGCGGGTGGTATCTGGCCGAAAATGCCAGCCAGCATGCCGATCTTGGCTATTCGTCAGAACGGCTGCGGATGTGGGATGCCGATGGCAAGCAGGTGCTTGACGGGATCCAGTGCGTCGCGGTGTTCGGCTAGCGCGGTTACAGATCCTCGAAATTCGGCTTGCGCTTCTGCATCGCGGCGGTGACCGCTTCGATCTGATTGCGGCTGCGCATGATACCGTGCTGTTCGATGCTTTCTTCCAGCAGGATCGCATCGGTTTCGCGGTCGATCATGCCGGCCTGCAACCGCTTGGCGGCGCGGATCGCGTGAGGGTTGCGATCGGCGATCTCGCGCGCAATCGTCAGCGCCCGTTCGCGCGGGTTTTCATCGACATGGGTGGCAAGGCCCAGCGCTTGCGCTTCGGCACCGGAAAATTCGCGATTGGTGTAGATCAGTTCGCGCAGCACATCATCACGCACCAGCCCGCGCCACAGCGCATATCCGGCCATATCGGGCACCAAACCCCATTTCATCTCCATGATCGACATGCGGGTTTCAGGATGAACGATGCGGATATCCGCCCCGCTGGCAATCGCCAACCCGCCACCAAAACACACGCCGTGCACCGCCGCAATCACCGGTACCGGCAGCTTGCGCCACTGCATCGCTACCTGCTGGAACTTGTTGGCATTGCCATAGGTGCGTTCGGTGATCGAAGGTTCGTCTTCGGCTGGGGTCCGGGTGAAGTTCGACAGATCAAGCCCGGCGCAGAACGCCCGCCCTTCCCCCGACAAAACCACCACGCGCAGGCCCTTCATCCGCTGGAGCACGCTGCCCGCCTCGATGATCCGTTGAAACATTTCCGGATCAAGCGCGTTCATCTTGTCCGGGCGCGTGAGCCGCACTTCGGCAACCCCATCCTCTCCGAGCGTGATGGCGACGCGATCATTGGCGGTCGTGGTAGCAGTGGCAGGCATCAGGGCAGGCTTCCTTGAAAGCGAAATCATCGGCTGCGAAGATTGGCCGATCCGCCGCCCGCTGTCCAGCGCAGGCTGGGTTCGAGACTATCCAGCGTTTTGCCCAAGCGACGGATCCAGGAAGTAGCCGCCCTTTGCATGGGTAGCGATCAGCCGCACAAAACCGAAGGGTTCCAGCTTGGCGCGCACCCGCGCCACGTGCACCGCGACACTGTTGGTTTCAGGGTCGAAATCAATCCGCCATACCTCGGTCAGCAATTGCCGCCGGGTCAAATGTTCACCAGGGAGTTCGGCCAGGCGCCACAGCAGCGCGAATTCGCGCGGGTGTAAGCCAAGCCAGCGATCCTCGATCCGTCCATCGCGGTGGAACAGATCGAGCGTGACATCACCAGCATCGCGGAAACGCGGGATCAAAACGTCGCTGCCGCTGCGCCGGCCAGCCGACAGGATTGCGCTCATAACAACCCTCCGGCACGCATCGAATAGACCGCTTCGGTCGTGAAGATCAGATGATCAATCAGCGTGATATCGAGCGCGCGGGCAACATCTTGCAAGCGCCTTGTGGCGTTGACGTCGCATGCGCTGGGCTGACAGTGACCCGAAGGGTGGTTGTGGGCCAGGATCAACCCGACTGCGTTGTGCCGCAGCGCTTCGCCAAACAGCGGGCGCATGCGCAGTTGCAGCGTGCTCATGCCGCCCACCCCAAAGGCTGCATCGCCCAGACAGGCACGCTGTGCATCGACAAAAATCGCATGCCCGCGTTCGTGCTGAGCTGGCGGGGTCAGTACCACGCTGCGCAAATAGGCGATGATCGCCGCGCTGCGCTGCTCGGGCGAAGGCATCTGATCGCGAATGCCAGGGCGGGCGAGCGTCAACATGACGCAGCGGCTCCGGCATCCAGGGCAATGGCAACTGGCATTGGCTCGGCTCCAAAGAAGATGGCTGAGTTACCCGATGCCAGGCAGCGGCGCGCGCCATTCGCGATAGGCCCCAAATTGCCGCTCGCGCATGATGTGGCGGCCAAAGCCGATGATAATCAGCACAAGCTGGCAATATGATGGACCGGAGGAAAGGATCACGTACGCAATGGGCGACACTGTTTCGATCATTTTCACCCCATGGGCACCAATCGCGACCAATTGGAAACCGGCGATCCACAGCGGATAATTCCGATTGGCTCTGAGCGCCACGGCCACGAAACCTACGCCGGCCAAAACATCGATGGCCACGTAGATCCAGCTCATCGGGCCAAATCCGGCGTTGCCAAGATCAAACCATTCAAACGCCTTCACCGGCACCACCATCGTGGCAATGAACAGGGCAATCAGCCAGCGTTCGGGGGCTGCCCCCCAGCGCCATATCGCCAGTGCCAACAGGACACTGGTGATATGCTGCACATCGCCGCGGTAGGTGTTGTAGAGGTCTAGCATTTATGGCGTACGATCAAGTCCTAAGCCGCTTGCGGCTGAGGTGCGGTGCTGATCATGACTTCCTCAGGGACAGTCGTTGGCAAGCCGATTTCGCCGCCCGCATGCACCCGCGCAACCTTGCTCAGTTCATCGTGAACGCGCAGCAGATTGGTCGACATCGCCATCGCCTGGCTTTCCGCTTCGGTCAGACGCAGCAGCGCGCGCTGCCCGGTGTGAACTTCAACTTCGGGATTTTGACGTGCGGCCAGCATCGCCTGTTTGAGGCGGGCCATGGCGATGATCGATTCGTCGGCAATGGCTTCAGCTTCGCGGATCAGCTTCTTGAGTTGGTGCGCGTCAGTCAGGATACGGTCGTTCATTGTGATTCTCCGTGGCCGCCGGCGCTCAACCGGATGCCTGAGTTTCCTCTACAGAGACGGTGGCCTTGCCGTTCGTCGCGTTTGTCAGTGCATCAGCTGCAGTGATGGTCAAAATCACCGCGGCAAGGATCCCCGAAGCGATCCCTACAATTGCACCCAAGCGAAGAAGGACGGCATTCTCACCATCGAGCACTCCGGGGACTACCTTGGGTTCGCCTGGTCTGAGCCATGGCGCCTGCTCAATCAGAGACATGGCGTCGCTCAAAACCAGTCGGCCCGGGTCGATCCCGCCGCTCAAATCAGGAAAATTAGTCGCCGGGTTAATCTGATTTTTTATGTATGCATCTTCGCTCAAGGGCTTCGGGGAAACTGCATCCGCAGTACTGCCTAAGCCTTTTTCCTGAGGGTTTGCCGCGCTTTCGGGAGTTGGCTCGGGCGGCAAGGTGGCACGATAATTCTCAACCAGTTCACCCAGGCTTCCCGCTTCATACACGTCTTTCAGCACCCGGATATGCTGATTGATCCGGGTTTCAGAGACGCCAAGCTCTTGCGCGATAACCTTGATCGGCACGCGGCGATCGATGCGTTCAATGACAGCGCGCTGCCTGTCGGTCAGCCGACGCGCGGCTCCGGACGACATGGGCTTCTCCTTTTTTCGCAACTTGCCCCGAGATACACGTAACCTAACGCAAAACGGGAGAGATTTCTCCCGTTTTGGATGAGAATACGTAATAGTCCGTCAAACAACCGATTGACGCTGCCGAATCAGGCAGCGGAGCTATTCACACCAACCGATTGCAGATAGCGCTTGATGTTACGCGCGGCCTGTCGGAGCCGCTGTTCGTTTTCGACCATGGCGATCCGAACGTACCCCTCGCCATTCTCGCCATAACCGACCCCTGGCGCGACCGCGACTTGCGCTTGTGTTAGCAATTGCTTTGAAAATTCGAGGCTTCCCATGTTCTTTAGCGCAGGCGGCAAAGGGGCCCAGGCGAACATTGAAGCTGGCGGCGCAGGAATATCCCAGCCAGCCCGGCCAAACGCTTCGACCATCACGTCGCGGCGCTTGTGATAGAGTTCGCGGTTAGAGTCGATGATATCCTGCGGCCCGTTCAATGCCGCGCAAGCAGCCGCCTGAATCGGAGTGAAGGCTCCATAATCGAGATAGGATTTCACCCGGGTCAGCGCCGCAATCAGCTGCCTGTTGCCGACTGCAAAACCCATCCGCCAGCCCGCCATGGAATAGGTCTTGCTCATCGAGGTAAATTCGATCGCAACATCTTTGGCCCCCGGCACCTGCATGATCGAAGGCGTCGGCTTGCCATCGAAATAAAGCTCGGAATAGGCAAGGTCGCTCACTACCCAGACCTGGTTCTCTTTCGCCCAGGCGACCAGCCGTTCGTAGAAGGCCAGGTCCACGATCTCCGACGTGGGGTTTGACGGGTAACTGACCACCAGCACCGATGGGCGCGGCACGGTGAAGTTCATCGCCCGTTCGAGCGAGTTCCAATATTCTTCGTCCGGCGTGGTCGGCACCGAACGGATCGTTGCCCCGGCAATAATGAACCCAAAGGTGTGAATCGGATAAGACGGGTTGGGCGCCAGCACCACATCGCCCGGCGCGATGATCGCGGTCGCGAGGCTGGACAGCCCCTCTTTCGATCCCATCGTCACCACAACTTCGGTTTCCGGATCAAGCTCGACCTGGAATCTGCGGGCATAGTAGCCCGCCTGTGCACGGCGCAGACCGGGAATGCCTTTGGACTGCGAATAGCCATGCGCATCGGGCTTGGCCGCGACTTCGCACAGCTTATCTATGACGTGCTGCGGCGGAGGCTGATCGGGGTTGCCCATGCCAAGATCAATGATGTCCTGCCCCGCCAGCCGCGCGGCATGACGCATGGCGTTGACCTCCGCGATCACATACGGGGGCATCCGCTTCATGCGATAGAACTGGTCATTCATCGTAACGATCACCTTGCCTCGTGCGGTAATGATTAGGCACCGCGCTCCTTTCTCCCTAGGCGAATATCTCGGGCGGTGGGAAGGCGTTTTCGCCAATTGCGGCTGACCCGGATGATCACCACTGTTATAGATCGGTGTGAGCAAGGGACATTCAGGCAATGGCAGACGATAAAAACCCGATGGCCGCAGCCGGAGAGAGCCTCAAGGGCTTCTTTGACATGCAAAGCGGCACAATGCGCGAAATGATGTCGGGCACGGGGATCGAATCGCTACTACCGCAAGGTGCGGGCGCGGGCGAATTGGGCGAGTGGGCCAGCGCCAGCGCGCAACTGCAACAGATGTGGCTCGAATTCGCCGCACACCAGACCAAGGCTGCTGCCACCAAAGCTGTCAAAGGCACAAATCCACTCGATCCCGCACAATGGCTGGTGATCTCGCAAAGCATGGTCAGCCAGCTGCCCAAGGGGATGTTCGCAGCACAAGCCAAGCTAGCGCAAGATCAGATGCAATTGTGGCAGGGCGTGATGGAGCGATTCGTCTCCGGTGCCGCTGGCGGTAGTCTGACCGAAGCACCCGAGGCCGCCGCCTTGCCCAAGAGCGACCGGCGCTTTGCCGACCCGGCATGGCGCGAACACCCGGCATTTGTGCTGATGCATCAGACCTATCTGATGCTGGCGGAATATTTCCGCTCATCGGTCAAAGGGATGGAAGGGATCGACCGGGCCAAGCGCCAGCAGCTCGAGTTTGCGATCAGCGCGCTGACCGAAGCGATGAGCCCGGACAATTTCATCGCGCTCAACCCTGTGGTGATGAAACGCACGGTGGAAAGCCGCGGGCAGAATCTGGTGCGCGGGATGCAGCACCTGATCAACGATATGAAGCGCGGGCAGTTGACCCACACTGACCCTGATGCCTTTCGGCTGGGCGAAAACCTGGCCGCAACGCCGGGCAAGGTGGTGTTTGAAACCCCGCTTTATCAATTGATCCAGTACAGCCCGGCGACCGAAACCGTGCTCGACGTGCCGTTGATCATCTTCCCGCCGTGGATCAATCGGTTCTACATCCTCGATCTGACGCCCAAGAAAAGTTTTATCAAATGGGCGGTCGATCAAGGGTTGAGCGTGTTTGTGGTCAGCTGGAAATCAGCGGACGAGACAATGGGCGATGTGGTGTGGGACGACTATATTCGCGCCCAGATCGAAGCGATCGATCATGTCCGCGCAAGGCTTGATGTGCCTGCCGTCCACACCATCGGATACTGTGTTGCGGGCACGACGCTGGCAGCGACACTGGCGATCCTGTCGCGCCGGGGGGAAGCCGACAAGGTCAAGAGCGCAACCTTCTTCACCGCGCAGGTCGATTTCGAAAAGAGTGGCGATCTCAAAAATTTCATCGATGACGGCCAGCTTGAGATGATCGGGAAACTTTCATCCTCGCAGGGCTATCTTGATGGGCGCTATCTGGCCGCCGCTTTCAACGCACTGCGCGGGCGCGATCTGATCTGGAATTACGTCGTCAACAATTACCTGCTGGGCGAAGATTACCCGGCGTTCGATCTGCTCCACTGGAACGGAGACGTCACCAATCTGCCGTCGAAATGGCACAATGATTACCTGCGCGATCTGTACCGCGACAACAAGCTGGTGGTGGCTGATGCGCTCAGCGCCGATGGCACGCCGATTGATCTTACCGAGGTTGCCACCCCCAGCTTTGTGCAGGCCGGGCGAGAGGATCATATTGCGCCAGCCGAAAGCGTGTGGCGGATAACGCGGCATTTTACCGGGCCGCTGGAATTCCTGCTGGCCGGGTCAGGGCACATCGCAGGCGTGGTCAATCCTCCTGCGGCCGGCAAGTATCAGTACTGGGTCGGTGACAGCACCGCCCCGTCGCTGAAGGCCTTCGTCGAAAGCGCGACTGAGCACCCGGGCAGTTGGTGGCCGCACTGGCTCGAATGGCTGCATCGCCAATCCGACGTGCGCGTATCCGCCACCGGCAAGCGCGCACCCGGCGGCAAGGGTGACAAGGTGATCGAGGATGCGCCGGGACGTTACGTGAAGACACGCTGAGTGCTATGAATCCTTAAAATTCACTTATTTTCAGTGACTTGAAGAATTATTGTGCAGTGCACAAAAGTTCTTGACTTCGCGGCCGCAATGCCTATTTTGTGCAGTGCAACATGAAGCGAGGTCATCATGTCCGAAGTTGAAAACAATGCCGTTGAAGTGAAGGCGCCGGTCGCCAAGATCGATGCCGCCGCCGAAAAGGCTTATGCCGAAGCGTCCGCCAAGGTCGCAGCCGCGCCCAAGTCCGATGATGCGCCCGTCGCCAAGGTGGTGAAGGCTGCACCGGCTGCCAAGACAACTGCAGCGCCCAAGTCGAAGGCTCCTGCCGCCAAAAAGGCGGTCCCGGCCAAGAAGGTTGCTGCCAAGACCGTCAAGAAGACGGCAACCAAGCCTGTCGCAAAGAAGCCCGTGCTGGCCAAGAAGGCTGCCACCAAGGCAGCAAAGCCTGTGACTGCCGCACCCGCTTCGACCAACCCGATCATCAAGCTCAAGGATACCATCATGGCCACTGCCAAGAACACTGACATCACCGCCACCGCCAAGGATATGCTGGCCGACGTCCAGACCCGCGCCAAGACCGCTGCCACCACCGCCTATGCCAAGACCTCGGTCCTGGCTGCCGAAGCGGGCGAGTTCAGCAAGGCGAACGTTGATGCGGTCGTCGAAAGCGGCAAGATCTTCTTCGCCGGCGCGCAGGAGCTGATCAAGGACAACGTCGAAACCGGCAAGACCGTGATCGAAACCGTCACCGAAGACGCCAAGAAGGTTGCCGCGATCAAGTCGCCGACTGAACTGATGCAGCTGCAGGGCGAAATCGCACGTCGCAACTTCGACGCGATGGTTTCTTACGGTTCGAAGCGTACCGAAGCCTGGGTGAAGCTTTACAACGAAGCTTTTGCTCCGATTTCGAACCGCGTCAGCGTTGCCGTCGAGAAAGTCTCGAAGGCTGCCTAAGTCGACACGTTTCTGAACCGGGCCTCTCCTCTCTCTCCCAAACCCGGTTCACGAAAGCGCGCTGAAAAGCGCCGGGCCGAGCGGACCAATGGTCTGCTCGGCCCTTTTCTTTGTCTGCTATGACCAAAGTCGGGCAGCAAGCGCTTGCGGATGGGCCGTTAAATCCCATAATGGAGGCTCATGCCAATCCAAGCCATTCCCACCCTGCCCGCCGTTGCCGTGCCGCTATTGCGGCTGGCTGATACTGCGCGTGCGGGCGACGATGATGGCGGCAAGGATGATGAGGGCAGCGGCGATAGTCAGATCGGCATCGCCACCAAAACCCGCGCCAAACCCAAGAAGCCAAGCCAGTACAAGGTGCTGATGCTGAATGATGACTACACTCCGATGGAATTCGTGGTGCTGGTGCTCAAACGGTTTTTCAGCATGGACCTGGAACAGGCGACCCGGGTGATGCTGCACGTCCACCAACGCGGCGTTGGCGTATGCGGGATCTTTCCCTATGAAATCGCCGAAACCAAGGTCAATCAGGTGATGGATTTCGCCAAGCAGAACCAGCATCCGCTGCAATGCACGCTTGAAAAGGCGTGACCCGAACGCCGCACCACCCTGAGCCTGACACCCCCACGCCCGGTCAGGAAAGCGTGTGGGATTACCCCCGCCCCGCAATTGCCGAGGCGACCGCGCGCCATATTCGCATCATCCATCAGGGCATCGTGCTGGCCGATAGCCGCCATGCGTGGCGCACGCTCGAAACATCGCACCCGCCGACCTATTACATCCCGCAAGCCGACATCGCGATTGCGCAGCTTGTGCCGAACCCGGCGCGGTCGATCTGCGAATGGAAGGGGCAGGCGGTCTATTGGGATGTCATTATCGGCCATGAACGCATCGACCGGGCTGCCTGGAGTTACCCTGCCCCCACCTCCGGCTTTGCCGAAATCCGGGATCACATCGCCTTTTACGCCGCACCGTTCGACGAAGTGCTGGTGGACGGCGAACAGGTGACACCGCAGCCTGGTGGGTTTTATGGCGGCTGGATCACCCCGGGCGAAGCCGGGCCGTTCAAGGGGATTCCCGGCAGCCGGTTCTGGTAAACCCCCCGCTAAGGGACCATAGAACACAGCAATTGCAGACATGACGCGACGGCGCGAGCGCGCTATGACCTTGGCGCGATCTACGGAAAAACCCACTTGCTCAACCTGATCCCCAGCATTGACCGGTATATCCTGCGGCTCACCGTGGTGCCGATGCTGGGCGTTTTTGCGCTCGCCGCATCGCTGCTGACGCTCGACAAGATGCTGCGGCTGTTTGATTTTGTCGCGGTTGAAGGCGGGCCGGTGGGCGTGGTGTTCAAGATGCTGGGCGCGCTGATCCCGGAATATGCCAGCCTGGCAATTCCGCTCGGCCTGCTGTTGGGCGTGTTGCTGGCCTTCCGGAAGCTGGCCACATCGTCGGAACTCGATACGATGCGCGCGGTCGGGCTGTCGTATAACCGGCTGCTACGGATGCCCTATCTCATCACGCTTGCCCTGATGGGCGTGAATATCGCGCTGGTGTTCTACATCCAGCCGGTCAGCCGTTATTACTACGAACAGATGGAATATGAACTGCGCTCGGGCGCGCTAGGAGCTTCGATCAAGGTGGGCGAATTCACCACCATCGCTGATCGGATGGCCTTGCGGATCGAAGAGAGCGAAGATGATGGGCGGCGGCTGATCGGCATCTTCGCCCGGGTCGCCAATGCCAAGGGACAAGTGCTGTCGATCAGCGCGCGCGAAGGTGCCTTTCTCGCCACTCGTGACAATCCCGATACGATCATCCTGCGCCTGACCGAAGGCACGATTATTCAGGATACCGGCACCAAAGAAGGTGGCGGCAATACCCCGCGCGTGCTCAGCTTCAGCCGCCATGATTTGCCAATTGATCTGCCCGCGATCGAAAATTTTCGCCAACGCGGCGATGCGACCCGCGAATATATTCTGCCCGAATTGCTCAGGATCGGATGGAGCCGTAGCACCGCGCCCGAAGCGCGCGATGCCAGCGTTGCCAGTTTCAATTTCCGCCTGGTGGAAATCGTGATGATGTTCCTGATGCCGCTGCTGGCGGTAGCGCTGGCGATCCCGCCCAAACGGTCAACCAGTGCCTTGGGGGTGTTCGTGTCGATCGTGATGGTGGTCGCCTATCACAAGGTGAACCAATACGGCGAGGATGTAGCCGCGCTGGGCCGGCTTGATCCGGTGCTCGCCTTGTGGGTGCCTTTCGCGCTGTTCGCCGCGCTGATCATCTGGATGTATTACCGCGTCGCCTATGTGCCGGGTGGGCAGGCCATCGGCGCGTTGGAATCCGGGTTTGCCAAGCTATCCAAACGCATCGGCGCGCTGTTCGCGCGGCGCAAACAGCGCGCCTATCAGCCCGCGGCAGATGCCGCCACAGCGCCTGCGGAATAGTGCGCGATGCAGCTCGATTTCTTCCCCTCACGCACGCTGACGCTATATCTGGCGAAGCTGTTTGTGCTGCGCATTTTTGCGGTGCTGGTGATGCTGGTGCTGGTTCTGCTGGCGCTCGACCTGCTGTCGGCGACGGGCAAGATCCTTGCGGCACCGGGCAACGGGCAGGCGGAAATCTTGCGCTATGCCAGTCTGCGCCTGCCGCAGCTGGTATCGCGGTTTCTGCCCTATTCGGTGCTGTTGGCAACACTGATCTCGCTGGTGACCCTCAATCAGAACAGCGAAGTGGTGGCGATGAAGGCTGCCGGGCTGTCAGCGCATCAGGTGCTGTCGCCGCTGCTGCTGACAGCGGCGGTGGTGGCACTGGTCAGCTTCGGGTTTAACGAACGCGTTGTCACCCGCGCCAACGCAACGCTCAAGGCGTGGGAATCGGCTGAATACGGCCCCATTCCCCCGCCAAGCGCAGGCGGTGTGCGATCAAGCGTTTATCTGACCGATGGCAATAATATCCTGTCCGCAGCGACGCTGACAGGAGTGGGCAAGGACATCGTGCTTTCCGGCGTCACCTGGTATGAACGCGCGCCGGGCGGCATTATCCGCAAACAGGTTCGCAGCACGCGGGCAACCTATGCTGCGCCCGGCTGGCAATTGGAAACGCCGGTGCAGTTCGATGTCGCAGGCGCGATCACCGAAACATTGCCAATGCTGGTGGTAGGCGAAAACCTCAGTCCGGAACGGATCATGCTGCAATCTGTCGATCCGGATTCGCAAAGCTTCTGGGAATTGTCGCAGACCATCGATGCGTTTGATGCAGCCGGACGGAACACTGATGAAATGCGCGCCAAGTGGTGGCACCGTTTGTCCGGCCCGCTCTCGGCGCTGCTGATGCCGCTGTTGGGTTCGATTGCTGCCTTTGGGCTGGCGCGTTCGGGCCAGCTATTCGTGCGCGCGATCATCGGCATGGCGCTGGGGTTTGCCTATTTCGTGGTCGATAATGCCGCGCTCGCAATGGGCAGTTTCGGGGGTTACCCGCCGTTCCTGGCCGCATGGGCGCCGTTCGCGCTGTTCCTGCTGCTAGGTGAGACGGTGCTGATCCGGACCGAAGAGTGAACAACTGGACGCTCCGGCTGGCGCGGCCGGATGATGCCGAAGCGATGCCGGGGATCGAATCGGCTGCGGCTGGCATCTTTGCTGACCTCCCCGACTATGCGCACCTCAATCTCAAGGGCGCCCGCACCGCCGATAGCTTCCGCCGCCTGATCCGCAAGGGCCATTGCCTTGTCGCTCATGTCGGGGAGACGATGGCGGGCTATCTTGTTGCCGAACCCTTCCGACGCGAATTGCACATCTGGCAGATGGACGTGGTCCCCCAATTTCAGCGACGCGGGATCGGTTCCGGATTGGTGCGCGCGGGCCAGATCGATGCGCGCAACACCGGGTTTGCGGCGCTGACGCTGACCACCTTTCGCGATGTGCCGTGGAACGGCCCGTTCTATGCGCGGTTAGGGTTCGAGGAAGTCACGGCGATTGACGCCCACATGCGTCTGGCCGGAGAGCTGGCGAACGAGGCGGATGACGGCCTGCCGATCACACAACGCTGCGCGATGATCTGCTTTCTCGATTGAAGGGTTGGAAGTTTACGCCCGCTTGCCCATCGTACTGCGCGCAATCCGCGCCACCAGCACCAGCAACCCTGGATGGTTCGCACCTTCATAAGTCGATCCGCTGCCAAGTTCGTTGGCAAGCCGCCGATGCGCTTCGGGCAGATCGTGGTACGGCATTGATGGCATCAGGTGATGCAGCGCATGATAGCGCAGACCCACCGGCGCCCAGATTTCCGCAACCATCCCCGGCGGCGGCACGTTGACGCTGTCGAGGAACTGCGCGGTCACCGTCATCGGATCCCCCTCGTTCTCCCACAA
>JANQTR010000014.1:18817-20334 GCA_030731635.1 Erythrobacter sp.
CGGCGCAGCGGCGGCACCACCAGGCCGAACGGAAACAGCACGCCAAACCGCACCAGCAGCGCGACCGGGGCAAGCAACGCCACCGCCACAAACAGCGGCAGGCTCCACGGCTTCATCAACGCCAGCGGCAGGTATTCGGGATCTTCCACCGTGCCATATTGCGTGCGCTTGTGGTGGATGGTGTGGACGCCTTCGTACATGAAGCTTGGCGTCAACAGCGGAATGCCGACGAGCAGGTTCCACCCCGTGCGAAAGCCCGGCAGCGCATCGCGGTGTATATGAGTAAGCTCGTGGATAAACATCAGCGCGCGGTACATCGCCAGCGCCGCAATCAGCCCGGCGGCAATCTGCACCACAAGGCTGCTGCTGACGATCGCAGCGGCAATCCCGCCATAACCAATGCCCGCCGACAGCAGCATGTCAGTCCAGTAGATGCTTGGCCGCGCATCGCCCAACCCCTTGGTCAGGTCGCGTGCGGCGCGCAGCATCGCCTTGTCATCCGTGGCCATGAACTGGACGCGGGTGGCCCGCGGTGGGCTCAACGCATCGGGGCGGGCGGGGTTAATCGTCTGGTGCATAATCGTTTGGGGGTGGTTTTCTGCAAAGTCGTGAGGCCAGCCCTACTCCAAATCAGGGGGTAAGCCAAACGGGTGTTGTCAGTGAGTGTGATCGATACGCTTGCGTCAATGGCGCAGGCGCGACACAGACGCCTTGACCACGAACAATTACGGGAACGTCAGCGTGAAGGATGCATCAGGGCGCGGGGCAGAGATAAGCATCGAACCTGTAACCGACAAGCGCGGGCGCGCTGCGTTTGTCGATCTGGGCCGGGCGTTTTCCGACCGGCTCCCCAATTTCGTGCCACAAATCCGTAGCGAACAGATCGAATTGATCGATCCGGCCAAGAACCCGTTTTTCGGCCACGCCAAGGTGCAATTGTTCATCGCACGGCGCGGCGGCAAGCCGGTTGGGCGGATTTCGGCGCATATTGATGAACTCGCGCTAGCCATGCCCACTGAACAGGGCTTTGGCCCAGGCACCGGATTTTTCGGCTATTTCGATGCCGAGGATCAAGATGTCGCGCGCGTATTGCTGACCACCGCAGAAGCATGGCTGGTGGCACAAGGCATGATCAGAGTGCTTGGCCCGATCTCGCTGTCGATCTGGGAAGAACCCGGCCTGCTGATCAGCGGCCAGGATCACCCCCCGATGATGATGATGGGTCACCATCCGGCGCAATATGCGGGCTGGATAGAAGCTGCGGGCTATGCCCGCGCCAAGACGCTTTTTACCTATGACCTTGACATAACGAATGGATTTGGCCCGCTTGTGCAACGCCTGGTCCAATCGGGGCTGCGCAATGACCGGATCAATGTCCGCCGAGTGGACAAGAGCCGTTGGGACGAAGAGGTCGCGACCATCCTGGCGATCCTCAATGATGCATGGTCGGATAATTGGGGTTTTGTGCCGTTCACCCCGGCCGAAGTGGCCTATGCGGGCAAGAAACTACGCCCGAT
>JANQTR010000014.1:20434-27037 GCA_030731635.1 Erythrobacter sp.
AAAAAAGGCCTCTGCTCGGGAGAGCAGAGGCCTTTCGGGATCGTATCACCGCCGCTTGGACGGGAGGGGGGTCTCGGCGGTGATGAAATGAAAATGCGCGGATGGAATAGCGGTTCCCTCAGCCAGTAAAAAAATTTTGCGATTCCTTCAAGCTCATGATTTTATTACCTTATAATCGCCATCCGTAGAGGGGCGCGACGGCGGCGCGTGGAACCGCTATAGCCGCAAATCGCTTACCCCTGCGAAGCAATATTGGAGACGTCGATGTCCCTCAGAAACCAGATCGCGGCCAACCTGCCGTTCCTGCGTCGCTACGCCCGCGCGCTGACCGGATCGCAGGCGAGCGGCGATGCATTTGTGCACAGCCTGCTCCAAACGGTGCTGACCGATGATGACTTGAAAGCCTCGCTCGAAGGCGGGCGGGTGGCGCTTTACCGCGCGTTCAGCGGGGTATGGGCCAGCGCGGCGCGGGAACAAACAGCCGCGATGGCGAGCGAGCCGGGCAGCGAGCACGAAGCGGGCGCGCAGACTCGTTTGGGCGCGATCACGCCGCCCGCGCGTCAGGCGCTGCTGCTGACCACGCTGGAGGATTTCACCGTGGCTGAAGCCGCCGCAATCCTCGAACGCGAACCTGCCGAGATCGAGCGCCTCGTTGCCGAGGCCATTGCCGAGATTGACCGCGAACAGACCACATCTGTGCTGATCATCGAAGACGAGCCGCTGATCGCGATGCAGCTGGAAGACCTGGTGGCGGGTCTGGGCCATACTGTCTGCGGCACGGCGGCCACCCGCACCCTGGCGCGTCAGGCAGTGGCCGAAGCCCGGCCCGGTCTGGTGCTGGCCGATATCCAGCTGGCTGATGGATCATCGGGGCTGGATGCGGTCGACGATATTCTGGCCGCCGGGTCAATGCCAGTGATCTTCATCACCGCATATCCCGAACGCCTGCTGACAGGCGACCGGCCCGAACCGACCTATCTGGTAACCAAGCCGTTTCAGGAAGCCACCGTGCGCGCCGCGATCAGCCAAGCGCTGTTCTTCGGATCGACGCGGCCCTTGGGTTAGGCCACCCTCGCCCGGCGATCCGCGTCCTTTTCCCGGATGCGGAAATCGGTCGGGCGGCGGACCGGCACCCGCAGCACGCAGCGCACGCCAGCGGATGCAAAATCCAGCGTTACCGGCTGGCGTAGCTCGTGCGCGACAATTTTTTCGATCAGTTCGGTGCCGAACCCCCGGCGGCGCTCACCAGCGACAGGCGGGCCGCCAATTTCCTGCCATTCAACCTCAGCCCATGCCATGTCACTCACCGGATCATCGCAGCGCTGCCAGCAAATCGTCACCTGACCGCCCGCCACGCTCAGCGCGCCATATTTGGCGGCGTTGGTGGCAAGTTCATGCACCGCCAGCCCGAAGGACAGGGCATCATTGGGCGCGAGTTCCAGTTCAGGACCATCGAGCACGATCGTATCATCCAGCGCGGAACGGAAGTGTTGCACTTCGGCTTCGATCACTGCGCGGATCGGGGTGGTGCCCCAGTCGGTTACCGTCAGTAGATCATGCGTCGCCGATAGCGCGCGAATGCGGCCCTCGAGGCTGTCAGCAAATTCCTCCAGACTGTGGGTCCGCCGCCGGGTCAGCGACAGGATTGAAAGCACATTGGCGAGCGTGTTCTTGACCCGGTGGTTAAGTTCGCGGGTCAGCGAATTGCGGATCGAATGTTGTTCTTCGAAAAACACCAGCCGCGCCTGATCCTCGTAAGCCTGCTGGGTCAGCAGCCGCGCGAGCAACATCAGCAAGCTGGCCAGCGCCAGCCCGAAACTCAGCGTGACCATCGATAGCGGGCTGAGCACCTGCATGTTGGCAGATTCGATCACCAGCAACAGCTTGCGGTCGGCAATCGTCACCTCCTGTTCGACCGTTTCGCTTGCCGCATCATTGATCGAATGGGCTACCAGCAGGTGGCCGGTGCTGGCCTCGCCATCATAAAGCCGCGCGCCAAACACGCTGGGCGCGCCGCGATTGATCGCCGCATCGAGAAATTCACGGGCGCGAAACGGGGTATAGACGAACCCGGCCAGTTGCCGGTCGTCTCCGTCGCCCAGCCGGAATGCGGGCATGTAAATCGCAAAGGCAGGGCCCGTGCCACTGGTTTCCTGGGTCAGCACGATCCGGCCCGATGCCGCCGGACCAAGTCGCAGCTCTGCCTCGGCCATGGCGGCGGCGCGGGCGGGGTCGGAATACATGTCATACCCCAGCGCGCGGCGGTTGCGCTGGCTGGCAGGGGCGAACATCGTCACCGGGGCGATCCGTCCGGTGCTCGCAGCCGGACGCGGGTAGATATCGGGAAAGCCCGGCTGGCGCGCGCGGGTCTGTGCCATAAAGGCGGGCAAATCGCGCGCTTCGATCACCGGAATCCAGCCGATGCCCTCGGCACCCGAAAGCTCGGTATTGAGTTTCAGCGCGCGGACGAAATCATCGAAGGTATCAGGCTGCACCTCGTCAACGCTGGAAAACAGCGCCGCCCCGGCGCGCAGGTAGGACGAAAAACCGCTGCTGCTGCGGTCGAGCGCGGCGGCGACCTCTTGCGCATATTCGCGCATTTGCGCACGTTCTCGGGCGCGGGCATTGCTTTCGATCGCAAACACGCTGAGCGCGGTGATTGCGGCGATCGCCAGAAATATCGCCATGGGGATTGCGCGCGGATATTGCACGAGCCAGCGCCGCGCCCTTCCCGAAGGCGGCGGCGGTGCCTCCACGGCTTGGGCATCAGGGTTCAAGGTGACGCGGTCGATGGTGTGGGGTCCTGCCTGCAAGGTGCCTTGGGCGGCAAACCGAAAACGGTCTGACCAAAAGCGGAACCAAACTGGTAGCGCATCGTTCCCAATACGTCCAAACTCGCACGCATGGGTCTATCGGCCGCCGCGTTGGGGTTAGGCCGCAGCGTGCGGCGTTGGTCCCAGGGTGGGATCAGGACACTGGGATCAGGAATTACCGAGAGCATTATGGCCTCGAACCAAGAACAGGGCGGCAGCGGTCGCCACGCCGGTGGCGGTAACGGTGGCAGGAATGCCGCAGCACGCCGCGCGCCAGAATGGGCCGATGGGCTGAAACAGCTGTATGATTCAGTTGTCGAAGAAGACCTGCCCGACAGCTTCAAGGATTTGCTCGACCGGCTCGATGGCAGCGATCCTGCGCTCAGCAGCAATGATAATGGCGCGCCCCCGCAATCCCCGGATGGCCGGGGCACGCGCTGATGGGCGATGCTGACCGGGGAGACAAGAGTCCGGGCAATAGCCTGACAGCCAGCGACAAGGCTGATTTCAAGCGTGAATTGACCGGGGTTGTTCCGCACCTGCGCGCCTTTGCCCGCGGTTTGTGCGGTCGGCCCGACATGGCCGATGATCTGGTGCAGGAAACCATGCTCAAGGCTTGGGCCGCGCAAGACCGGTTTGAACCCGGCACATCCATGCGCGCCTGGACCTTTGTGATCCTGCGCAACGCCTATCTGACCGACATGCGCCGCAACCGCTTTCGCGGCGAATATGACGAAGGCGTCGCCGAACGCATCCTGACGGCACCTGCCGGGCAAGAAGAACCGATCCATTTGAGCGACCTGCACCGCGCGCTGCTGACTCTGCCAGCCGAGCGGCGTGAGGCATTGTTGCTGGTCGGTGCGGGCGGTTTTTCCTACGAAGAAGCCGCGCAAATTTGCGGCTGCGCGGTCGGCACGATCAAAAGCCGGGTAGGCCGCGCGCGCGCTGCGCTGTCGGAAATGCTGGCCAGCGGCAATATCCCGCAACGATCAACCGACGACGACATCGCCCACAGCGCGATTCTGGAAGAGCTGGACATGGTCGCCGCAGGCAACGGGGTTAGCTCGCGCCCATAAGCAGAAGGCCCGCCGCATTGCTGCGGGCGGGCCTTCCGTCAGTCTGCAAGCATCAGAGACTTAAGCGTAAGTCCAGACCGTACCGCGCGCCAGGTTTTCGCTGGCAAACGCCCAGTTCAGCTTGTTTTCAACCACCGCATCCAGATAGGCCGGACGCTTGTTCTGGTGATCAAGGTAATAGGCGTGCTCCCACACGTCGAGCACCAGCAGCGGGTTGAAATCGCTGTCGGCCAGCGTGTCGGCATCGTGGGTTTCCTCGATGCTCAGCTTGCCGTCCTTTTCGGCCAGCCACACCCAGCCACTGGCAAAGTGACCAAGGCCGCGATCCTTGAGTTGCTGCTTGAGCGCATCGACCGAACCGAAGGCATCGTTGATCTTGGCAACCAGATCGTCCGAAGGTGCGGTGGTCGCAGGGGCCATCGAATGCCAGTAGAACGCGTGGTTCCAGGTCTGGGCCGAATTGTTGAACAGGCCCTGATTGCTGCCGCGCGATGCAGCGACAATCGCTTCGAGCGAGGCATCGGCGTGGGCCGTACCTTCGATCGCGGCGTTCATCTTGTCGAGATAGGCCTGATGATGCTTGCCATAATGGAACGACAGCGTTTCAGCCGAAATCGCCGGGTCAAGCGCGTCGGCGGGATAGGGAAGCGGGGAAAGTGCGAAAGCCATGATTGCTCCAGGGTTGGGGTTGTTAAACCGGTGATAGTACAAGAACGCAGATGAGGGCGAAGGGTTGCAGCTTCAAGTCGCCGCAGTGTCGTGGGCGGTCTCAGACGATGCAGCCGTGCGGTCAACCGCGCTGGTGACCGCGACATTCATCGTGACATTGCCCAATGTGCGCATCAGATCGGGCAGCATCTCCACCGCGACCAGCAGCGCCAGCGGTTCCACCGGCACGCCCATCGCCAGCGCAATCGGGCCAATCGAGACAACAAAGCTGATCGATCCGGGCAGGCTGACAGCCGACAGACTGATGACGCTGGCGATCAGAATGCCCGCAATCGCGATCGGCAGCGAAATGTCGATCCCGGCAAGCGCGGCGATGTAATACACCACGGCAAGGTTCATCGAAGCGCTGGTCGCGCGGAAAATCACCACCGCCAACGGCAACACGAATTCTGCGGTCGATGGCCTCAGCCGCAAGCGCCCGGCCGAAACGAGCATCGCGGGTAAACTGGCGAGCGAGCTTTGCGTCGATAAGGCCACCGCCTGCGCGGGCAGCACCGCTTTGGTGAAGCGCAGCAGCCCGGTTCGCCCCAGCCCGGCCGCGATGGCATAGGCCAGCGCCAGAATGAAAGTGCCCATCAGCGTCACCGTCAGGACATAGTGACCCAGCGCCGCAAACGCCCCGCCGCCGCTCTGCACGCCCACGCCAAACGCCAGCGCGAACACCCCGACAGGCGCAATCGCCAGCACCCAGCCGATGATCAGCAGCATGACATTGCCCAGCGCATGGAAGAACCCCAGCATCCGGTCGCTCTGATCGGCGGGCAGGCGCGTGATCGCCACAGCAAACATCACAAAGAAAATCGTCAGCGGCAGCATCGCGGTTTCCGCTGCCGCCGCAACGACGTTGGGTGACACGAGCGAGGCCATGAAATCGAGCACTTGCGGCACTTCGCCGACGTTTTGCGGGCTATCGGCCAGGAACGCGCGCCCGCCTTGCGGTACCGGGAAGACGCGTAGCAACGCAGGCATGAAGGTCGCAGTGAACGCGCCGCCCGCCAATTGCACCGCGATCATTACCAGCAACATCCGCCGCGCCGCCGGGCCGACCCGCGCAGCCATGATCATCTGCACCACCCCGAGCACCAGCAACGCTGCGACCAACGGAATGATCGTCATTTGCAAGGCGCGCAGCCACAGGCCGCCGATCAGGCCGGCAATATCGTTCAGCCCTTGCGGCGCCCCCAACATCGCCGCGACAATCCCGGCGATCAGCCCCGCAATCAAGGCGGCGAAGGTCAGTGCCACCGGGAGGCGGATCGGTACGAGCGCGAATTTGCCCTGTCCGGCGGCACCGGTACCGCCATCCGCGTTTTCATTGTCCAGCAATTTCGTTTCCTTTGCAGGGCCGCGCGCCCTTCCCTTTCCGCGATAACCGCGCCAGAAGCGCGAGACAATGCAGCCTGTGGGATCGGGCCAAAATGCAGGGGTAATCGAATTCATGGCACGCAAGCTGTTCGGGACTGATGGGATCAGGGGCCGCACCAATGCCGACGTGATGACAGCGGCCACCGCGATGAAGGTCGGGCAGGCTGCCGGACGCCACTTTGTCCGCGGCGGTCACCGCCACCGTGTGGTGATCGGCAAGGACACGCGCCTGTCGGGCTACATGATGGAAAGCGCGCTGGTGGCAGGCTTTACCAGTGTCGGGATCGACGTGATCATGACCGGGCCGCTGCCCACCCCTGCCATCGCACTGCTGACCCGCGAAATGCGCGCTGACCTTGGCGTGATGATTTCGGCCAGCCACAACCTGTTTGCCGATAACGGGATCAAGCTGTTCGGGCCGGACGGGTTCAAATTGTCGGACGCTGCCGAAACCGAGATTGAACGGTTGATGGGTACGGACATCCCGCTGGCCCCGTCTGAACGCATCGGCCGCGCACGCCGGATCGAAGATGCACGCGGTCGCTATATCCACGCGGTCAAACAGTCGGTCGCTGCCGACATTCGCTTTGATGGGCTGAAGGTGGTGGTCGATTGCGCCA
>JANQTR010000015.1 GCA_030731635.1 Erythrobacter sp.
GGCCCCGGTGGAGACGGCGGCGCGGTCGCTTGGCCTTGCCTCCATCGCCGAAGCCAGCCCGCAGGCGAAACTTGCCGCGTTGCAAGCCCTGAAGGCCGCTGGCCGCCGCCCGCTGATGGTGGGCGATGGCCTCAATGATGGCCCCGCGCTCGCCGCTGCCCATGCCTCGATCGCGCCCGGCACCGCGTCCGACGCCAGCCAGCAGGCCGCCGACGCGGTGTTCATTGGCGAAAAGCTGATGCCGGTCGCGCTGGCGGTGCGGGTTGCGAAGGCGACGATGCGGGTCGTGCGCCAGAATTTCGGCTTTTCGATTGCCTATAATGTGCTGGCCGTGCCGCTGGCCCTGTTCGGCCTCGTCACCCCGCTGATCGCCGCGATTGCCATGTCGGTCAGCTCGCTGGTGGTGGTCGCCAATTCGCTGCGGCTGGCGCGCAGTGCCGGGGACACGGCAGCATGACCGGGCTCGCCTTCCTCATTCCCATCGCGCTCGGGATGGGATTGCTCGGCCTTGTCGCCTTCCTGTGGTCGATGCGCGATGGGCAGTATGACGACATGGACGGCGCGGCCAATCGCATCCTGATCGAAGATGACGACCCGCTGGAGGAGGATGCATGAGCGCTGCCGCCCTGCCTTATGCCCTGACATTCGCCCTTGCCGCACTGGTGCCGGTGCTGGTCGGGCCGCTCCCGGCGCAGCAGCAGTCGATCACCGCGCAATTGTGCAATGGCGGCACCATCACCATCCCGCTGGGCGATGGCGACGCCCCTGCCGATGATGGCCCATGCCACCCCCAAGCCTGCCACGCGGGCAATTGCCGGGAAAAAGATCGGCTAGAACGCGCAAAGCGCCCGATTTGATCTCGCGCAAAGACGGGTGATGGCCGGCGCGCTTTAAGCGCATTCATGTGGACCTATCACCCAGAATTGCTCGCCACGCCGGTGCCGCGTTACACCAGCTACCCCACCGCCGCCGATTTCGGCCCGCTGGAAGAAGGGACCATCGAACGCGCCATTGCCGGGGCGACGGGCGATGTCTCGCTCTACCTCCACATCCCGTTTTGCGAACAGATCTGCTATTATTGCGGATGCAACACCGGGGCGGCGGGCAAGCGCGCGCGGGTGGAAACCTATCTCGCCGCGCTGCATCAGGAAATCGCCACGGTCGCCAGCCTGCTGCCCGCCACCGCACGGGTGCGGCGCATCGCCTTTGGCGGGGGCAGCCCCAATGCGGTTCGCACGACCGATTTTCTGGCGCTGGTCGATGCCCTGCACGCCCATTTCCCGCTGTTTGCGCCCGAATGGTCGATCGAACTCGACCCGCGCAGCCTGACCGCCGAATGGGGCCGGATGATCGGCACGGTTGGCATCACCCGCGCCAGTATGGGAGTGCAGACCTTTGCAACCCATTGCCAGACCGCCATCGGGCGCGAACAGCCCGCCGCGATGATTGCCCGCAGCGTCGACTCGTTGCGCAAGGCCGGTGTCACCTCGCTCAATTTCGATCTGATGTACGGCCTGCCGCATCAAAGCGCGGCTGATCTGGCTGACAGTCTGGAACGCACATCGATGCTGGGCGCCGACCGGGTAGCGGTGTTTGGCTATGCCCACGTCCCGCACCTTGTCCCGCGCCAGACGATGATCCCAGAAAGCGCCCTGCCCGGCGCCGAGGCACGCTTTGCAATGGCCGCGCAGGCCCATGCTTTCCTGACCGCGCAGGGGTATGACGCGATCGGGTTCGATCACTTTGCCCTGCCGCATGATCCGATGGCCCGCGCCGTGCGAGACGGCACGTTGCAGCGCAATTTCCAGGGCTTTACCGATGATCAATCCGGCGTGCTGATCGGCATGGGTTCCACCGCGATCAGCGGCTTTCCCGGTCTTCTCGCCCAGAACGACAAGCATAATGGCCGCTATCGCAAGCTGTCGGGCGAAGGGCGGCTGTCTGCCAGCCACGGCATTGCCCGCTCCGCCCAGGATCGCCTGCGCGGCAGCATTATCGAGGCGCTGCTGTGCCGCAGTGAGGCCAAGCTTTCGCCCTGCCTGCTGGCAGAGGTGCGCGACCGGATTACCCCCTTCACCCAGGCGGGCCTTGCCAGCCTGACCGGCAATAGATTGCGCATTGCGCCGGGCGGCCTGCCCTATGCGCGGGTGATCGCTGCCATGTTCGACAGCTATCGCGCCGTGACCCAGCGCAAATTCAGTTCAGCCATCTGATCGCGCCTTCCCCCCGATCATCCTTGCAAGGAGTGCTCTTTGCGGGGATAGTTGCCGCCATAAAAAAACGTGGAGTCTTTCAATCGGGCGCACTGATCAATCTTTGGGGGGAAATTCAGCATGGCCGTTACCGATCACGTCAACCTTAACCAGTTCATGGAAGGGGTGAAGAAACGCAATGCCTATCAGCCGGAATTCGTCCAGGCGGTCCAGGAAGTGGCCGAGGACATTTTTGAATTCATGGAGGACAAGGAAGAATACCATTCAGCCCAGATCCTGCGCCGCATTGCCGAACCTGACCGGGTGGTAAGCTTCCGCGTGTGCTGGGAAGACGACGCCGGCAATATCCGCGTGCAGCGCGGCTGGCGGGTGCAGAACAACAACGCCATCGGCCCTTACAAGGGCGGGATCCGGTTTCACCCTTCGGTGACCGAAAGCGTGCTCAAATTCCTCGCCTTTGAACAGACCTTCAAGAACGCATTGACCGGCCTGCCAATGGGCGGCGGCAAAGGGGGTTCCAACTTCAATCCCAAGGGCAAAAGCGTGCGCGAGATCATGCGTTTTTGCCAAAGCTTCATGACCGAGCTGTACCGCCATATCGGCGCGGATATTGACGTACCAGCTGGCGATATCGGCGTCGGCGGGCGCGAGATCGGCTATATGTTCGGCCAGTACAAACGCATCACCAATCAGTTCACCGGCGTGCTGACCGGCAAGGGCCTGGAATGGGGCGGCAGCCTGATCCGCACCGAGGCGACGGGATACGGCGCGGTCTATTTCCTCGAAAACATGTTCGCTACCAAGGACGAGAACCTTGAAGGCAAAACCGCCGTCATTTCAGGCAGCGGCAACGTTGCGACCCATGCCGCGGAAAAGATCGTACAACTGGGCGGTAAGGTTTTGACCCTGTCCGATTCCGGCGGGTTCATCCACGATCCCGACGGCATCGATCAGGAAAAGATCGACTGGGTGAAAACCCACAAGACCCACCGCCGCGGCCGGATTGAGGAATATGTCGAAGAGTACCCGAACGCGACGTTCCACGCAGGCAAGACCCCGTGGGGTGTGGCCTGCGACATGGCCCTGCCCTGCGCGACCCAGAACGAATTGCTGGGCGATGATGCCAAGACGCTGATCAAGAATGGCTGCCGCGCGGTATCGGAAGGCGCGAACATGCCGACCGATCTCGACGGGGTGCACGCATTCAAGGACGCCCGCATCCTCTACGCACCGGGCAAGGCGTCCAACGCAGGCGGCGTGGCAGTGTCGGGTCTGGAAATGAGCCAGAACTCAGAACGCCGGTCGTGGAAGGAAGATGAACTCCAGCAGATGCTCAAGGACATTATGGCCGGCATCCACAAACGCTGTGAGGAATATGGCACGCAGGAAGGCGGCTATATCGACTATGTGAAGGGCGCGAATATCGCGGGCTTCAAGAAGGTGGCCGATGCGATGCTGGCGTTTGGGGTGGTTTAAGCCTCAGAGCGCACAAACAAGGCCTCCGCGCTCCAAAAGGCGCGGGGGCCTTTGCGCATTCGGCGAAGAGCAGCTTTGGGGGTATTTGAACAAGAAGCTGCCGGTCAGCTTGCGCACAGTTGCCAACCTTCCCCTTCATTTATCCGATTGCTACCGTAAGCCGAGATAAGGAGGCAGGAATGTTGTCACGAAGGTCAATTCTGCGTGGGTCTGCAGTGGCGATAGGCATGTCTGCTATGCCGACAGGCGCAAATGCGTTCCTTCAGGACGATTTCGCCGACGCCATCATAATCGACGGCTTGGACGATGTTTTCAATCCTTATGCACCGGAAGGGCAGACACGATTAACCGATCGCGCGTGGCAAGAAGCGGTCGCCACCGGGATCACGGCGCTACGCATCACCATGAGGCCTGTCGGTAACGGTGATGGCGCATGGGCCAGTTTCGAAAAAAGCGCCGAGTTCCAGACGGGCAGGATAATGGCGAACCCCGATCGATTCATGAAAGTCGATAAGGCGGATGATATTCTTGCAGCCAAACGAGAAGGCAAGATCGCCCTCATCTGGGGCACACAGGACACGATCATGATCGGCGCCGATCTGGACCGGGTGCAAAGAATGCGCGAAATGGGCGTGCGGCAGGTGCAGCTTACATATAACCTGCGCAATCTCGCCGGGGATGGCGCACTTGAAGAAGCTGACGGCGGCATATCACGGCTTGGCTATGATATAATTGATGCTGTTGAAGCCAACCGGATGCTGATCGATTTTTCACACGGCGGCCAGAAGACCATGCGTCAGGGCGCCTTGCATGCGAAGCTTCCCACGATCAGTCACACAGGTGCGATGGCGATCCATCCCCATCCGCGCCACGTAGACGATGAGACGATACGGGCGGTCGCCGACAAAGGTGGAACTGTCGGGGTCTTTATGGTTGGGTATCTAGGCCCTGATCCAGTGCCTAGCGGAGAACTGCTGCTTCGCCATATCGAGCATATCGCCAATGTGGGGGGTGAGGATTGCGTCACTCTGGGAACAGACAATGACCTGCTTCCGCTCAACATGAACGAAGAGCAGCGTGAGGCCCTTCGTCAATATATACGCGAGCGGATCGCCAGCGGGGTCGCTGCACCAGGCGAAACCGAGGACTTCATGCCTATCGTTCCCGATTACAATCATCTCGATGTTTACAGACAAATAGCCCGTGATTTGATGGCAAGAGGATGGAACCGCGCGCAGGCAGAGAAATTGCTCGGGGCGAATCTTTTGCGTGTCTATCGTGAGGGATTCGGCTGAAGACGGCTTCGCGATGTTCGCGTCGCTGCCACACCAACGTCCGCTTCCCACCCATTTTTTGCCGGTCTGCAAAGCGCCCTAGAATCGGTCATGAGATGTCCATTTCAATTCGCCTGAAAGCGGACATCAGTTTTTCAAGCTGGAATGACGGTAGAGGGCAACGATCCGCAACGGCAGCATCGAAAATTCCCAAGCTTGGAATGGCCATATCAGTTTGGGTTCATTACGTATTAGCGAATAGCGATTACGTTCTCGATAATGAGACTGATCTTTTTTCTGTTCGATCTGCGGAGCGCCAACCAATCGTACTGACAGTGCTCGGTATGGTCGCAGTGGTATTTTTTACGATCCTCGATCAGGGTTTGTCAGGCGGCAGCGCGCAGGACCCCTCCTATGCGATGGCCTTATTGGCTGCTGGGGTATTGGGAACCGTTCTGCTCGCTACCAACAGTTTCGGACGCGCTGGGCGGATCATTGGCGTACTGCTCGGGCTTTCCCCTTTCCTATTTGTTGCCGGCATAGTTTTGGTTGGCATGGGTTCCAGATCACTGGAACTGAATCGTGTTCAACAGAATGCCGAATGTGCTGTCGAGGCCGCTGGGATTCCCGAGCAAGATGTAGAATATGTCAGAAGGTCACTCAGGCAAATGAAGCAGTACTCATTTGCTGTAACCAGCATTGAGGATCGCCTCGATATAACGATCCTCCCTGGATGCCGTTTCGAACGTGGCGCTCCGGCGCGGGCATGGCAGCGGCAGCCGAAACCTGAAAAACCCGAAATACAGATTGAGGATTATCAGCCCCCGGCAAGGAACGACACACTGCCGCTGCCCTGAGGTTCTCGAAATTCCGGGAACACAATACTAATTGTCGGTTCCGCATAGTCTCGCGAACTCCCTCGTAAGGATCGTATCGCGCGTGTTGTCCTGCCCGATGTCACGCGGCCCGGCAAACGGCCCATTCCCGGTCATTCAATGCCGAGAACGGGTTGCCCGAAAGCGGGCCAACTCGCTCTTCACTGAACCCCCAGCGCCTCAGCCTGTGTGCGCAAATCGGCTGCTGCGCCCGGGTTCGCCTTCACCGCCGCATCCAGCGCGGCCTTGGCCTTGGCTGGTTCGCCCAGTGTCATGCGGCTGCGGATCAGCATTACCCAGCCATCGACGTTCTTGGGTTCGTTCACCAGTCGCGCCTCCAACTGCGCGACCATGCCTTCGGCCATGGTGCGCTGTTCGGATGGCTTCATCGTGCGCGCCGCTGCGACATCGGCGGCGCTTGGTCCGCGCACATCGGGTGATGCCGCCGCGCCTGCCACGCTGCCCGATCCCGGCGCGAGCAGCGCAGGGGTGCGCGCGCTTTGTGCCTTGGCCAGCCGCGCGGTCACGTCGATGCTGTTGATCTTGCCCACCTGTTCGATGGTGCGCACCAGATCAGCCTCCCACGGCGCGCCTTGCGGGCTGTCGCCCAGCAGATCGAGCCACGCGGCAATCGCGCCTTCGTGATCCTTCGCCAGATCCAGCTTTACCGCCATGAAGTAGCGCGATCGCGGGTCGGTGGGATCGAGCGCCAGCGCCTTTTCGAAGGCTTGCAAAGCTTCAGGCGGGAGCGGATCGCGCGCGCTGCCCATCACCAGCGATTCCCCCAATGCCGACCACAGCACCGCTTCATCCGGCGTAATGGCGAGCGCGCGGCGATAGGCGGCGGCGGCCTCGCCAAATTCGCCCTGCTGGAAATAGGCGAAGGCCAGATCGCTCCACGGCCCGGCATCATCGCTGGATGCTTCGGCGGCGGCGCGCAATTGTTCGATTGTGGCCGGGCCATCGGTGGCCGCAACATCGCTCGACCCGCCGCCCGATCCTTCGTAGACATTGTAGCCGATTGATCCGGCCGCCAGCAGCAATGCGCCGCCCAGCAGGAACCAGCCTGCCCGTCCGCTGCCATTCTGCGATCCGCCCGCAGGCGTCTGTTCTGCTGTTTCCATAGGCCGATGGCTAGCACCGCGGGCAGATTGGGGCAATTCGCTCTGGTATCAAGGGTACATTTGGTTATGGTGACCCCAGTGGTGCAATCTATCCAAAGGGGGGAGGATTGTTGGCCGACATGTTCAAGGTTGCGATTATCGGATCGGGCCCCGCCGGGCTTAGCGCAGCCGCGCGTGCCGCAGCGCTGGGGTTGAGCCATGTGCTGCTCGAAAAAACCGATCACCTGTCGGACACGATCTTCAAATACCAGAAGGGCAAGCACGTCATGGCGACGCCCAGCAATCTGGTGCTGCGCAGCGACGTCGATTTCGAAGCGGGCAAGCGTGAGACGATCCTGGGCATCTGGGACGATCAAATCGCAGGCCACAAGGTCAATGTAAAATACAGGGCCGAAGCCAAGGCGATCCGGGGCACCGGGGATGCCATTCCCGGAAGCGTGCAGACCCTGGTCACCCGCGCGCGAGACGGCACAAAGACGGAGCGCGAAATCCAGCGCCACGCCCCGCCCTATGCGATTGAATTGACCAATGGCGAAACGGTCATGGCGGAAAACGTCATCCTCGCCATCGGTACGCAGGGCAACCCCAACCGCATGCGCTGTCCCGGGGCTGATCTGCCGCATGTCCAGTATCAGCTAGATGACCCGGCCGAATATATTGACGAACACATCATCATCGTCGGCACCGGCGACGCCGGGATTGAGAACGCGCGCGGCCTTGCCGAAGACCCGGCGCAGCGTAACACCGTCTCGATCCTCAACCGCGGAACCGAATTTCCCACGGCAAAAGACGCCAACGTCAAGGCGCTGTCGGCGGATCACGAAGCGGGCAAGCTGATGATCCGCACCGAGAGCGAGACCAAGGCGATTGAGCCCGG
>JANQTR010000016.1 GCA_030731635.1 Erythrobacter sp.
AATAGCCGCTTCGGCAACCCGCCATTCGGCTTCGACCCCGGCGTGATCGGCGGTCGCTTTGGCCAGCGCGAGTTCGGCGGCGCGGCTGGCGCGTTCGCGGTCTTCGGCGCGGGATGCCAGCGCGGGGCGGGCCGTCTCGGCGCTGGTCACAGCTTCACGGCTGGCGGCCAGTTCCTGGGTCAGCCGGGCGAGCGCTTCGACCGCGGCAGAAGTCAGCCGGTCGGCATCGGCGCGGTCTTCTTCCAGGCGGCGCTGCTGACGGGTGAGATCGGCGAGCCGGGTTTCAGCCGCATCAAGCTTTTCTGTCAGCGCCGCCATCCGGTAGGCGTGTGCGCTGGCATCATCGCGCCGGTCGCCAAGGTCTTCGCGCGCATCGGCGAGCCTTTGTGCCGCGTCTGCCTGTTCGGCCTGCGCCTGCGTAACGGCGGTCTGCGCTGCGGTGACCGCGTCTTCGGCGGCGCCTGCTGCTGCGCGGGCTTCCTTTGCGGCGGCTGCCGCCTCGCGCCAGCGGGCGAACAGCAGTCGGGCTTCGGCGGCCTGAATCAGCTGGGTGAGATCGGTGTAACGTTCCGCCTGCTTGGCCTGCCGCCGCAGCGAAGCCATTTGCGTATCGAGGCCCGCCATCAGGTCTTCAAGCCGGGCGAGGTTCGCTTCGGCAGCGCGCAGCTTGCCCTCGGCATCCTTGCGCCGCACGTGCAGCCCGGCGATCCCGGCGGCTTCTTCGAGCATGGCGCGGCGCTCTGCCGGACGCGCCGCAATCACTTGTGCGATCTTGCCCTGACTGACCAGCGCCGGGGAATGCGCGCCGGTGGCGGCATCGGCAAAGGTCAGCGCGACGTCTTTGGCGCGAACATCACGCCCATTGACGCGGTAGGCGCTGCCTGCGCCGCGTTCGATCCGGCGGGTGACCACCAATTCATCATCCGCCGCATCGCGCGCGTGCAGCACCACTTCGGCAAAGTCGCGCGGCGGGCGGGTGGAGGTGCCCGCAAAGATCACGTCCTCCATCCCGCCTGACCGCATCGACTTGGCCGAGGTTTCCCCCATGACCCAGCGGATGGCTTCGAGCAGGTTGGATTTGCCGCAGCCATTGGGGCCAACTACCCCGGTCAGCCCCGGTTCGATCCGCAGTTCCGCAGGCTCAACAAAGCTCTTGAAACCGCTGAGCTTGAGCCGGTGGAACTGCATCAGTTGACGTTATGCCCCCGCGCCTGTGCCTTAACGCGCGCCGGCGCGCTGGAGTTGGGGTTCAAGCTGCTCCCATGACCCACTGTCGAGCTTGCGTCCGTTCAGCACGAAGGTCGGCGTCTGGTTGATACCATCGCTGGAGTAGCCTTCGGACAGTTTGGCGAGGCGTTCAAGCGATGCAAAGTCGCTGAGGCAGGTGCGCGCCTGATCTTCGCTGATTCCGCGTGCCGCGAAGAATTCATAGATGCCGGTGATCTCACCATACCGCACGAATCGCTCGTTCTCGGGAAGGCTGTTGGTGCTGCCAAGCGCGGCTTGGTCGGCGTAGGCGCGATCCTGAATCGGGCCGAGATTGGCCCAGACCTGGTCTGCCAGTGGGATTGCGGCATCGGGCGTCGAACAGCCGATCAGCCGGGTCAACGCCAGATCCAGCGGCCCGTGGATGAGAAAGCTCCGAAACTCGAAGCTCACCCTGCCTGATGCGATGTATTTCTCTTTAAGCGGCTCAATGCCGTCCGCTGCGAAACGCGCACAGGCAGGGCAGGTCAGCGATCCATATTCGACCAGTTTGAGCGGAGCATCGGGGTTGCCGATCCTGTAGCCGCCTTCGGGCGTGGCGATGACGGTATCGGCCCACTTGGTCCCGGCAGGAGCGGCAATCGCAGGCAAGGCTTCGCCCGCAACGACACCATCGGCGCCTTCGGTTTCGCCGCAAGCCGCAAGGGCGAGCGGGGCGAGGGCAAGCAGGGGGAGCGACAGCAGGCGGGAAAATTTCATCGTGCGGCATCCTTGGGTGTAGAAGAGAGGGTAAATAGCCGCGCAGTCGCCTTTGCAGCAAGGGCCGTCGCGGGGCTGTGAACAATCCTATTAGCGCGCCGGTGCGGGAGCCGCAGCAGGTGGGGCATCGGGACCCTGCGCGAACCGCTGGATCAACGCCACTTCGAGCGCATCCCAGCCGTGCACTGCATCCAGCAATTTGCCATCAAGCGCAAAGCTGGGCGTGGCCGCCACGCCGAAATCGGCTGAATCGGCCTCGCCATTGTCGAGCAGCTTTTTCGCCGCGACATCATCCAAAACGCAGCTTTCCAGTGCGCCTGCCGATTGGCCGCGCTGTGCCAGCATCTGGATCAGGCCGAGCCCGTTGGCGGCGTTGCTGCGCGATGCCTTGTCGGCCCGTGCCCAGATCGCTTGCTGGCTTTGCGGCGCATTGCGGGCTGTCCCCAGCCATTCTGCCTGTGACAACATCAAGGTGCGATGGCGGTCTTTGAACCCTGCCGGATCGCCGCAGCCAGCCAGCAAGGACAATGTGAGGTCGAGCGCGTTGCGGATCACCGGGCGCACTTCGAGCGCGATTGTGCCGGGGATCACCGCCGTCAGTTCCAGCGCAGGCTCGCCTTGCGCGGCAAAATTGGCACAATGCCCGCAGGTATAGCTGACGAATTCGATCAGCTGTGCATCGGCCTTGGGATTGCCGATCTGGTGGCCGCGTTCGGTCCGCTTGATCGTGGTGTTCCAATTGCCGGGATTATCTTTGGCGACGAAATCGCTGTCCGGGTTGGCAAGGGTTTGCTGCGCGGCGGCGGGGCCGCTTGCCAGCATCAGCGCTGCACCAGCAGCAGCAGCAAGGAGGAGGGGCTTGGTCATCTGGGACGTATTCCTGTCAGGACGGGGTTTCGCTGTTGCCAAGGCTGCGAGCGAGCGATTCGAGCACGGTGCGCAGTTCCGGATCGCCAATATCGCGCAAGCTGTCGCCCAGTTCCAGCGGGATCGGTTTGAGCGAGGGTGGCGGTTTGGCCGGCCGGCCATCGGTGGGCGGGGTGACCGCGCCCTGCCGCAGTTTCACCCGCGCGACCGCCTTGTATCCGAAGAATCGGTTCACCCGCTCGATTATCTCGGGGATCACTTGCTGGATTAGCGGGGCGTGGGCGGCCACGACGACCAATTCCAGAATTCCGTCGGTCTTCTCGCCGAAGGGGAAACGGATCGCTTCGGGGCTGCATATGCGGGCGTGGGCAGGGCCGACAATCTCGGGCCAGCGGGTGACGACCGAGCTCTGCACAAAACCGAAGCGGCGAAATGCCGTGCGGCCAATTTCGGGCATCAGATCGCCAATCGCACGTGGGCCTTTGCCGCGCGGGCGGGTGAACGGCTTTGCTGCCGGTTTGCCGGAGTTGGTCTTGTCGCTTCCCATGGTCGCGCCCGCCATGCCATAGGTAGGGCGTGACTGCCAGTATCTCCGACATTCTGCTGCATTGGTACGATACCCACGCACGCGATTTGCCGTGGCGGGTGCCGCCCGGTGCGGCCCTGCCGGACGATCCGGCGTGGCCGTACCGCGTGTGGCTGTCCGAAGTGATGCTGCAACAAACGACGGTGGCAGCGGTAAAGCCTTATTTCGCCAAGTTTACCGCAACATGGCCCACGGTCGAGGCGCTGGCGGCGGCATCTGATGATGACGTCATGGCGGCGTGGGCGGGGCTGGGATATTATTCGCGCGCCCGCAATCTGGTGAAATGCGCGCGCGAAGTTGCAACGCGCGGCGGGTTTCCTTCGGTCGAAGCTGAATTGCGGCAGCTTCCGGGGCTGGGCGATTATACCGCCGCTGCCATTGCCGCGATTGCGTTCGGGCGCCGTGCGGTGGTGGTCGATGCCAATGTCGAGCGGGTGGTGGCGCGCCTGTTTGCAATCGACACCCCGCTGCCGGGCGCACGCAAGGCTATCCGCGCTGCTGCGGACACGATCACGCCAGACCGCCGCGCGGGCGATTTTGCCCAGGCCATGATGGATCTCGGCTCCCATATCTGCACCAGCAAAGCGCCGCGCTGTATGCTGTGCCCCTTGCGCGAGCATTGCGCGGGCTATGCCGCCGGAGAGCCCGAGCGCCTGCCGGTCAAGCCCGCCAAAAAGACCGTGCCCGAACGGCGCGGGACGGCGTTCTGGATCACGCGAACTGGCGGCGCTGAAGTGTGGTTGGTCACCCGCCCCGCAACCGGGATGCTCGGCGGGATGCGCGCGCTGCCTGATGATGGCTGGAGCGCGCAAGAGGATGGTTCGGGTGAGGTTCTGTTACCGGGCGATTGGCGCGCAATGGGTGCAGTGCGGCATGGCTTTACCCATGCGCAGCTGACCTTGGAAGTCATCGGGGCCGATGTAACCTCTGACCCGCCGGGCAAAGGCCAGTGGTGGCCGGTCAGCCAGATCGAAGATGCCGGCCTTGCGACACTGTTCCTGAAGGCCGCACGGCTGGCATTGGCCTAGACGAACCCACCGCCCAACATCAGGCGCACCCCGGCGATCAACAGCACGACCAGGCAGAAATTGCGCCCGCCATCCTTGGATGACAAGGCGCCGATGATGACGCCGACCGCAATCACCGGCAGGGCGACCCAGTTGGCCCAGCCGAGCAGTGGGATCTGCGCGGGGATGACGATGACAAGGCTGATAAGGCCGATGAGATAGGCAAGTACGTTGAGCATGTGTCTTATATGTATAGGACACCTCATTTTTGCAAGACCCGCCGCCGCTGCGGCGATTGACCCACGCAGCTAGCTGCCGCAGACAGCCATCCAAACCTGTTCGGAGATTCTTCCCCATGCAAAGCCGCGCCCTTGATGCTTTCGCCCTTTCCCGCCGCAGCCTGATCCGGGGCAGCGCGCTGCTGGCGGGCGGCGCCGCGCTTGGCGGGCTGCCGTTCGGGCGGGCGTTGTTTGCCCATGATGTAAGCGAATCCTGGCCCAATGTCGCCGCGCTGGCGGATCGCTATGTGTCGGAACGCAAGGTAGCGAACCTGTTCCTGACCTTTGGCTGGGGGCAGCAAGATCGGGCCCACACCGTGGGCGGCGGCACGCTGTCGCTGGCCAGGCCAACGTTGGTGGACGAAGATTCGCTGTATCGGATTTATTCGATGTCCAAACCAATCACCGGGATGGCGGTGATGATACTGATTGATCAGGGCAAGCTTGGTCTTGATCAGCCGCTGTATGAAATCCTGCCAAAGTTCCGCGAGATGCAGGTGCTGATCAATCCCGAAGGCGCGTTGGAAGACACCGTCCCTGCCGAGCGTCCGATCACGATCCGCCAACTGCTGACCCACACGGCGGGGCTGGGCTATCAGATCATCAGCAAGGGCCCCTTGCAGGCGGCGTTCAACGAACAGGGCTTGGTCGGCGGACGGGTCAGCCGAATTCCGATCCCCGGTATTGAACCGGTGACCCCTGCACCCGGCCTTGCGGTCTGGGCCGACCGGCTGGCTGAATTGCCGCTCATGTATCAGCCCGCGACCAAGTGGAGCTATTCGTGCAGCCTCGACCTGCTCGGCCGCGTGATCGAGGTGGTGAGCGGGATGGAATTCGAAGCCTTCCTGAAAGCGCGCATCTTCGAGCCGTGCGGCATGACCAGCACCTGGATGCAGGTTCCGCAGAGCGAAGTAGGCCGGTTGACCGACAATTACGGGATCATCGGCGGCAATGCCTTCCCGATCGATCCCGGTGCCAATTCGATCTTCACCGATCCGCCCGAAGTGCCTGCTGGCGGCGGCGGACTGGTTTCAAGCCCGCGGGATTATGACCGGTTCCTGCGGATGCTGCTGGGTTATGGCAGGATTGATGGCAAGTTCGTGATGAGCGAGGAAGCGGTGCGCGTCGCCACGTCGAACTTGTTGCCCGCCAGCGTTGACACCACCGGCAGCTGGCTGGAAGGCGAAGGTCACGGCGCGGGCGGCCGGTCGAAAGACGGGACGTTTGGCTGGGGCGGGGCAGCGGGCACGCTGGCAGCGGTGGATTTCAAGCTGGGCCTGCGTTCGACGCTGTTCACGCAATACATGCCGTCCGAAGCCTACCCGATCCGCGACGAATTCCTCGCTGCGCTGGAGGCCGACCTGTCGGCAATGCGCGCCAAGAAGAAGGCGGCGTAATGCACCACCCTGCAGCGCCCGCGCCGCTGATGGCGTTTGCCGGATCGCCGATTGACCGGGCGGATCATATCCGAACCGACGATGCGGCGCTGGCAGAGCTGATGAACTGGCGCGCGCGGGTGCTGGTGATGGACGGGCTGATCCCGGGTATCGACGATGTCGGCGGCCTAGTGTGGAGCTCGCTTGCCGATGTCGCGCCTGATGCTGAACTGGTGTTCCTGGGGCTGATGGACGGCAAGGCGCATTTCGTTCCCGTCCCGGCTGAGGGCGCAGGCGGTCCCGCCTATGCCATGCCTGCCGCGTGGCAGGTTATGCAACTGCTCAGCCCGCCCGATCTGGCGATCTATGGCGGCGCGCGCAGTCTGGCCGATTGGCACGCCCGCCACCGGTTCTGTGCGCGCTGCGGTTCGACCACCAAGCTGGTCAAGGGCGGCTGGCAGCGGCATTGCGAGCCTTGCGGCGCGGATCACTTCCCGCGCACCGATCCGGTGACGATCATGTTGGTCGAACACACCTCTGAAGAGTTTGGGGACCGCCTGTTGCTCGGCCGCCAGCCGCGCTTTCCGCCCAAGATGTATTCGGCGCTCGCTGGCTTTGTCGAACCGGGTGAAACGATTGAAGAAGCGGTCGCGCGCGAAGTGCATGAGGAAGCGGGCGTGCGGGTGCGCGACGTGCGCTATATCGCCAGCCAGCCGTGGCCGTTCCCCAGCCAGTTGATGATCGGCTGCACGTCTGTAGCGGATGATCCTGAACTCACGATCGATACCACCGAGCTGGAAGACGCCCGCTGGTTCACCCGCGCCGAGCTGGAAGAAGCGCGCGCAGCGGGTGAACACGGCACAGACCTGCTATACTTCCCGCGCCCGTTCGCGATTGCGCATCACCTTGTGGCATGGTGGCTCGACCGATGACCGACACGCTCACGATCGATATCTACTCTGACGTGATGTGCCCGTGGTGCCTTATTGGCTACGGGCAGCTGACCAAGGCGCTGGCGGAATTGGAGGGCGAAATCGCGGCAGACATCCGCTGGCGACCGTTTGAACTCAACCCGCAAATGCCGCCAGAAGGCGAGCAGCAGGAAGCCCACCTGCAACGCAAATACCGGCGCTCGGCTGAGGAAGGCGCAGGCCTGCGCAGCCAGATGAAGGCGATTGCCAGTGGGGCGGGGGTATCACTGAGTTTCGAGGGCGAAGGCGAGGCTCCGCCTGCGATGATGTGGAACACCCGCGATTGCCACAAGCTGCTGGCCTTCGCGCTGGAACAGGCAGGGCCCCAGGTTCAGACCGCGCTGAAACTCGCCCTGTTCAAGGCACATTTCAACCGCCGCGAACCTTTGGGGAATCGCGACGTGCTGCTCGATATCGCCGCCAGCGTTGGCCTGCACCGCGTGGCAGCCAAGGCGGCGCTCGATGATCCTGAACTGGAAGCCCGCGTGCTCGCCGAAGAAGCGCAGGCGTGGGACATGAACATCTCCGGCGTGCCTGCGATGATCATCAACGGCAAATTCATGATCCCCGGAGCGCAATCGCCTGAGGTTTATGTGAACGCGCTGCGCCGGGTGGCTGAAAAGAGCCGGGCTGCGGTTTAAACCAGCCCCAGCCGCTCCAGCTTCATTGCCAGCTTGCCGGGCAGGGCGTCGCCGATATCCTCGCCCTCAGCCACGTCCTTCGGGGCCTTGTCATCGGTGAGGTAACGCCAGCCCTGATGCGCGCG